>JALRDG010000095.1 GCA_023257055.1 Candidatus Saccharimonadia bacterium
CGTCTTTGAAGAGGGTGATTTGCAGTATACGTCTGTATTGCCGGTCGGCGGGGTGAATATCACCAATGACTTGGCAATTGGCCTGCAGACCGACCCTGAAATAGCAGAAAAGGTGAAAATCGCACACGCGACGGCTGGTCCGCGCGAACATGACGAAACAGTCAGCGTGAAGCACGAAAAAGAGACGTATTCGTTTGAAACGTCGACGATTGATGAAATAGTGCAGGCACGATTAGAAGAGATTTTCGAATCTGTAGCCCGAGAACTGAAGAAGGCTGGTCGCGCTGGCCAGTTGCCAAGCGGTGTCGTTCTGACCGGTGGCACGGCTGCGCTGAAGCATGTCGCTGATTATGCCAAGAAAGAACTTGGACTGGCGGCAAAAATTGGCAAACCAAAGGGGTATGGCGGCGTAGCGGATGCAGTCGAAAGCCCTGCGTATGCAACCGCGATTGGTCTTATGCTGATTGACGTGACGGCTAATGTCCATCATGGTGCGCACGGCAGTGGATTCCACAAGGGTGCTGAAAAAGGCGCCAAGGCTATCAAGCAGGCTGGCGGTATGGTTCAGAAAATAACCGGATGGTTTAAGCCGTAAAACCTAGGCACCCCAAGGGTGTTGTAGTGTATACTAGAAATAAGTAGAGGAAAACTAGGGGAGATAAGGGACGCATGCCTGAAATAAAACCAAGTGACATACAAACGTTCGCAAGCATCAAGGTTGTTGGTGTTGGCGGCGCTGGTGGCAGCGCGGTAAATCGCATGAAGGACGCCGGGCTTAACGGTGTGCAGTTCATTGCCATGAATACCGATGCGCAGGCGCTCCATAATTCTAAGGCTGATATCAAGATTCATCTTGGGCATTCGACGACCGGCGGGCTTGGCGCTGGTGCCGATCCAACCGTTGGTGAACAGGCGGCAAACGAATCACGCGATGAAATCCGTGACGCCCTTGAGGGCGCTGATATGGTATTTGTCACGATTGGTGCCGGCGGTGGTACCGGAAGTGGTGCCGGACATGTCGTGGCTGAAGTGGCTCGTGAGCTTAATATTCTTGTCGTTGGCGTCGCGACGAAACCGTTTAGCTTTGAAGGTGAAAAGCGCCGTTCAAACGCCGACTGGGCAATTACACACCTTGGTCGACAAGTAGATACCTTGATTACCATCCCAAATGATCGCTTGCTTCAAACGATTGATCGCCGCACGCCGCTTCTTGAGACTTTCAAGATTGCCGATGATGTACTTCGTCAGGGTGTGCAGGGAATTTCAGAGCTTATTACCGAACACGGACTCATTAACTTGGACTTCGCCGACGTGAAGGCAATCATGAGTAATGCCGGCTCTGCACTGATGGGAATTGGCCGCGCTAGCGGTGAGGACCGTGCGACACAGGCAGCCCAGCAGGCAATCGAATCACCGCTGATTGAGGTGTCAATTGACGGAGCCAAGGGTGTACTCTTTAACGTGACTGGTGGCTATGACATGAGCATGGCTGAAATTCAAGAAGCTGCCGAAATCATTACCAGTGCCGTTTCACCGGATGCAAATATTATCTTCGGTGCAACTTTGAAGCCTGAATTGGAAGACGAATTGATCATTACGGTAATTGCCACCGGCTTTGATGCGGAGTACTACCACCAACAGGAAGTGACGCTTGACGGTCATCAACCGGTCGCTACTACGTCAGAGGTGAGTGACGAAGAGGTACGTACGATTGATCTTGAGCTCGACAGTAAGAATGATCCAGCCGCAGACTTCACGAGTGAAGAAACGCACGACATCTGGGGGTCTCAAACGCCAGTTGAAGAGGATGATGAGCAAGATATGCCAGCGTTCCTTCGCCGTCGTAAGAAGAACAAGGACGAATAAATCATGAGTACGCCGATAAAAATTGGCGACAGCCGTGTCATTGAATCACGCGAAGTTGGCGACGGTGTTTCGATTCGCCGCCGCCGCGAAGCTCCTGATGGCCGTCGCTTTACGACATACGAGCGAATCGAAAAGCCGAACCTCGTTGTCATAAAGAAAAACGGCGGCCGCGAACTGTTCGATCGTGACAAACTTTCTAATGCTATCAAGCAATCGGTTGGAAAGTTCTTTACGACAGAAGTGGAAATCGAAAAAATCATTACCGCTGTTGAAGATGACCTCTATGGGCTTAACGAGACCGAAATTAGCTCGCGAAATATCGGCGATGCCGTACTCGACCACCTTGCGACAACCAATGAAGTTGCCTACGTGCGGTTCGCAAGCGTCTACTACGAATTCAAGACGCTTGATGAGTTTGAAAATATTCTAGCGCAACGTCGTACAAAAGAGAAGTAGTATGCGAGTTCTAGTTGTCTACAAACAAGAAAGTGATCATGCTCGCGAAGTATTTGATTACTTGAATGATTTTGAGCGGCAGACAGGGAAGACGATTGAAGAAATCGATCCTGATACGCGGGATGGCGCACAGTTTTGCCGTGTGTATGATGTCGTCGAGTATCCGTCAATACTAGCATTAAGTGACGATGGTGTGCTACAGCACTTTTGGCGAGGGCGACCATTACCAACAATGAGCGAGGTAAGTTATTATGTTCAGTAAGTTTTTTGGTGTAAAAAAAGAACCGACAAAGCAGTATCGTGGCGTTTTCGGCACGCTTCTCGCATTTGGTATCTTGGGCCTGCTGGCGAGCTTTGTCTTAACGGTTGAGAAATTCCACCTGCTTGAAAACCCCGACGCGACACTTACGTGTAGTTTTAATCTGGTCTTAAACTGTTCGACTGTTATGCAGAGCTGGCAGTCGGAAGTATTTGGTTTTCCGAATATGTTGATTGGTCTGATGGCGTACTCGGTAGTTATTACCTTGGCGGTACTGGGCCTAGCGGGTGTGCGGCTTCCTCGGAGAATCCTCATTGCCGCCAATGTATGTTTCTTATTAGGTGCAATTTTCGCCTACTGGCTCTTTTTTAATAGCTTGTATGTCATTCAGGTGCTATGTCCATGGTGCCTGATCGTAACCTTTGCGACGACAATCCTTCTCGAAGTACTGACGTACTATAATTTGCGTGAAAATACATTCGGCTTTTCAAAAGGATGGAACAAGAAGATCCAGAAATTCCTCGATAGTGGCTACGACAAGCTCATCGTTGCGAGCTGGATTGTCATACTTATTGCACTGGTATTCATCAAATTCGGCGAAGCACTGTTCGTATAGCTGGTTTCAGCTGCTAGCGACACGATGGCGTATGCCGTGAAAAGTATTCCATTGTATTTAGTACAACTTTCTACCTGCAAAAGTTGACAGTATATTTATGCTTATGCTACGCTCGTGGAAGACAAGTGTTTAAATAACATAAAAAGCATGGGGGCAGTCATGAAGGTAGTTAGACAAAGGGTAGCGACAAGTCTTATGGTAAGTGCAGTAGTACTTGCTGTGAGTGCACCGGTCGCACATGCCGCACTAACGGCAAATTCGCAGTTACAGCAGCAAATCAATCCGGGTGTTCTTAGTACTGATGTGCGGAATGGCTCAAATGCTGTCGTCGCCTCGCCAGCCTTTGCAATGAGCGCTGCGACAGTATCGACCAGCACGCAGACAGTAACGGGTACTTTTGGTACTTCTACGCAGCGTATTTCCGTTGATAACCCTGGTGGAGCAAATGGCGGGTGGAACCTTACTCTTAACGCAACCACACCAGGGACCGGTAACTGGACAAATGGTACGAATACATACCCGTATAATGGCACGTCTTCAACGGGTCAATTGACGGTCGACCCAAGCGTATCGACCTTGACAGGTGTTGTGGGCTCAACCGCCACTGGCTTTACTAAGGGGTCACAGGCTACTTTTACGGGCTCGACCCCAATTACGCTACTGTCGGCCGCTGCAGGTACGGATGACGTATGGAACGGCTATCTGACAGGTATTGGTATGAGTCAGATTATTCCAGCAGGCCAGCCATCAGGCGCATATACGCTTGATCTCACACAAACAGTCGCAGCTATCTAACATCTTATCAATCGCGGCTCGAGTGGCTACGCAAATACACGATAGATATACATAGGAATGGTCCGTGTAGCTATCGGAGGACAAAGGGGAGAGTGTAATGATCCGATCAATCGGTCTTGGTGTCATAGTAAGTGGGTTAATAGTTATCGGATCTGCCGTTGGCGTGGCGGCACAGTCTGGTGGAATTGGTGGGCGTCCTGCGAATCCTGATCCTGACAACCCTCGCTCCCAGTCTATTTTCATCTATACGCTCAATAAAGGCGAGGCGACGTCTGATCAGGTGCGAATTAGTAATAATACGGCCAAGCGACAGACGATTGAACTCCTTGCAGTAGACGGTATCATTACGAATACCGGTGCATATACCTGCAAACAGAATAGTGAGGAAAAGACGGGGCTAGGCGCGACGATTGCTCTGGCGCGGACTGAGGTTACCCTGGAGCCAAACACAAACGAGAAGGTTGATTTTACTGTTACGATGCCAGTCAATGCGGACGTTGGTGAGCATAACGCCTGTATTGTTTTCCAGTCACGGCAAGACGAGGGGGAGGTACAGGGTAATGTACGTATCCGCACGCGACAAGCTATCCGAGTCGTCGCTACGGTACCTGGCGATCTGAAGCGATCTATCACGATTACCGACTTTGCGGTCGTTCGAAAGGATAGCAAAGAGACATTAAGTGCCAGCCTTCAAAATACTGGAAACGTCTCTGCCGATGTTGATACAAAAGTATATCTGAAAGATATGTTCGGTCGTGCGCTATTTGAAGATGGCGGTCAATACCCCGTACTGTCTGATCAAAAACTTGAACTTTCATTTGTTAATACAAAACGTCCGTTTTTCGGTGGATGGTATACCGCCAGCATGACAGTCTCGTACGATAAGCGGGCTGGAGTGTTTGGTATAGAGGACAAAAAGAATGTTACGACATTAACGGCAGACGAAAAAGTGGTCTTTGTGCCGCCAACGACCGCCGGGTTAGCAACGCTGGTTATTGTTGCTCTATTGTTAATCGGTGGAGCTGCCGTATGGGTGATGAGTAAAAAGAATCGTCGCTATGAGAATCAAACATGGCAGGCGTATGTAATACAGTCTGGTGATACGATCGAGTCTATCGCACGCAAACATGAAGTTGATTGGAAGAAGCTTGCGGTACGCAATGATATAAAGGCACCGTACAGTCTGACGCCTGGTAATACATTGAAGGTGCCACCTGCTGTGGCGAAGAAGTAAAATAGTAACTAGCTAATAGTGTAGAGGAGGGAGCGGTCTACATGCGCATACGCCAGCAAGCCTTCACGACTATTCGCATTGCCGTCGTTTGTTTGGTGGTGGGTGCGGTGACCTTAGCCAGTTTTTTGCGGCCTCTGCCGGCGGATGCTATTCAGGGAGTGTGGGCGCCGCCAAATATCACTGACATTACTACCGGTGAAAGACATAGCTGTGGAATTGCCGACGGCAAAGCGTATTGCTGGGGAAGTAATATCGACGGGCAATTGGGAAATGGTAGCGTAACGCCATCAGCCACGCCGACACCTGTTGATACCTCAGGGGTTCTAGCTGGAAAGACCGTAACGGATATTGCGACAAGTTATTTTCATACCTGCGCCGTCGCCTCTGGTAAGGCGTATTGTTGGGGGCTGAACGATAATGGTAATCTTGGCGACGGAACGACGAATACTGCATACTCGCCGGTGGCGGTAAATGATACGGGCGTTTTATCTGGAAAGACCGTCACAGCTATTAATGTCGGAATTTATCACACCTGTGCCGTAGCGGATCAGCGGGCGTATTGCTGGGGATCGGGCACGAACGGAAAACTCGGCCGTGGCTCAACGACGGCATCATCTGTGCCAGTTGCCGTGTCTACGAGTGGCGTGTTATCCGGCGTGAACATTACCCACATCGCGGTCGGTGGCCAGCATACTTGCGTTATTGGTGGTGGCCGCGCCTACTGCTGGGGCCTTGGTACGGATGGTAGGTTGGGACACGCCAGTACCGGATCAAGCAGTAGCCCGGTTGCAGTCGCAACAAATACTGGACTCTCCGGCAAAACATTGACGGACATTGCTGCCTCGGAAGGGGCGCATACCTGTAGCGTTGCATCGGGACTGATTTACTGCTGGGGCGCTAATGGTAGCGGCCAACTCGGCACGGGCAATACTACAGCCACTTCTTCGCCTATTGCAGCGCTGACGTCCGGTGTACTTGGCAGCAAGACAGCGACGAAGGTGACGACAGGCTACTCGCACACCTGCGCCATCGCTTCAGGTATAGGTGCTTGTTGGGGGTATAACGGCGGTACGGCAACGACATATGGACGTCTTGGCGTCGGAACGACGACATCGTATTATTATTCGCCGACAGCAATGAATACATCGGGTCACTTAAACGGCAAGACGTTAACCGAAGTCTCGGCATTCGATCAGCACAGCTGTGTCATCGCATCGGGAAAGATACATTGTTTTGGAACGTCAACTGATAATCGCCTCGGAAACAATGACACCTCGGCGCCTGTTTTGTCAGCCACGCCAGTAGTGGCAATTGACGGGCTCGTTACTTCGTCGTATCGGGTATATGTAGAAAGCGATACGGCCGTTCCGGGACTGCCATTAGGAAATGCGAGCAGTCCGACGCAAATGAAGTTGCATCAACAGAAGTTTCGTTTACGCATGGGTATTCAAACAGCGACATTAATGCAGAAGGCGGTCGAAATACCGACGAATGGCGTAACGATAGATTTGCAGTACGCAGCGAAAACTGCGGCGAGTTGTGCTGCACAAACCACTGGTTATGCTGCATTGACGACCTCTACGCCAATTGGCATTAATACGACTGCTGGCGCGACAAGCGGGGCGACTGCCGTCGCACACTCACCGTATGATCCAACGAATATTCCTATTAGCTACATGACCTATAATGAATCTTCCGCTTCTATTGGGAATGCTTCGCCGATACAGAGCGGCTCGATGGGCTTGTGGGATTTTGCATTAAAGGTGAATGATACGACAACGAACGCTGCCTATTGTTTGCGACTCACTGCCAATTCTGCGCCACTCGATCAGTATACGAGCGTCGCGGAGGTGATTACGGCACCGCCAAGCGAAGTAGATATGTCAATCGTCGATTCTTCAGGGGTGGCAATTCCTAGTCATTCTGCCGCCTTATCTACTGCGTTAATGCTCACGCAGTGTCAAACGGCCACCGGCTATCTCACCTCTAGTACTACGGCCAGAATTCGTACTTTTCAGACGGGTCCACCGGTAGGATGGACGGTGAGTATCGCGCCGACCGATGGACCATTGGCGAAGTGGACACGGTCAGACAATAGTGCATTCTATGATTTTAATGACCCGAGTGGGAGCCCAGCGGGTTGTAACTCTGGATCTGACGGTGATGGTCTAGCTGGGCAGCTTACGATCCTGCAGGATGAGGTATTATTAAGTTACTTGGCGACGACAAGTGATGGACAGGACTGTCTTACGGGGGCATTTCGAGGTCCCAACACTAGTGCATTCAGTAGTACGACAACTGCCGTGACATTAATTAGTGTGTCTGCATCCGCCCCAACTAACTGTCGCCGAGATTACTATAACGTGAAAATGTCACAAACCATTCCTGCTGGTCAGCGCGAAGGGCAATATACGCTTGATTTAACTATGACGACGGTATATCAATGATGCGCGCAATATGTCTGTGCGTTTTAATGCTAGTAACTGCAATCACTCCTGCGTTGCCCGCGGAAGCCAGCAATTATCAACTGCATCAGGTAATCGAGCCGATTGTTTGTACAAATACAGCGGTACATACCGGAACCATTGTCACCGTTTCAAGCAGCTGCAGTGAATCATATCTTCCAATGATAACAGAGGTGATCGTGACAGACACAAAACTTATTTTACGTGGGAAATACGATAGTCTGCATTCTCGAAGCCTTCGTATACAGGTGTTTGGTGTATGGTACACACTTGGAGAGTCGCCCAATTTTACAAGCAGTGGTGATATTTGGCAACTTGATTTATCAACTGTACGCCCAGTAATTACTCCAGGGCAGTATGATGTTAGGATTGCGTTTACTACGAGTAGTAGCTTATATTATGGCACTACTATCGTCGATCGGCTCGTCATACCACCGCTCACGACGGATACGCCGCCGGAGACAGATGTGCCATCGGCGACTGCTGGGCAAGGATCATCACTCGCAGATACGGGTCAGTCAATGCGGCAGGTTCTATGGATTGCAGTGGGGCTCGTGCTGGCTGGGGGCGGCACTGGAATGTTCTTGCTCTCGCGTCGGCGAAAGCGTAATTGATAAAATAATCACGCCTTTGTTATACTACAAAGAGTGTTCCTTGGGGTGGGGCGATGGCTTCATCCTGTCAATATTTTTACCTTAGGTAGAAGGGTATGTAGTGAAACGAATTCTCATTTACGGCGATTCAAATACGTGGGGACATGGCGCATTTTCTGGTAAGCTACCCGAAACACAAACGTGGCCGGTTATTTTGCAACAAATCCTTGGTGGTGCATCGTTAGTTATTCAGGAAGGCCTGCCAGGTCGAATAGCTGGCGATCACGATACCGAGACGCCGTATCGAAACGGTAAAACGCACTTTGAAGCAATACTTCGGACTGCACTGCCGCTAGACTACGTGATTATCGCACTTGGTGCTAACGATGTAAAAAAGAAATACGGACTGACGTCGCGCCAAATTTTTGATGACCTTATGTGGTATCGGGGGAAAACTGCAGAAATAGCACCGAGCTATAAAGGGGTTCCATCTACCCCCGTAATGATTTTTCTTGGAATTCCTAACAGCAGGGAAACAGAATATTATCAGCCGGAGCCAAGAGTTCGCGAAAAGGTTAACGACTATCTTAAACGAGCGGGTGAAATATATGTTCCGCTTGAGCATCTGGAAATATCTGATGACGGCGTTCATTTTACTGCCGCCGACCACCAATACGTTGCGCAACAAGTGTTTGCTTCGATTCGCGATCACGAGGCGTATTAATGGAATCTGAGCAAAATAGTAGCGCGGCGGAAGCCGACCGGGAAACACTCATTGATATGCTTGGATCGATTGAGGCATTTTCGAAAGTATTGCCGTTGGTACTCAAGAATCAGGCAGAAAATACGAGTGATTGATTTTTGTTCGTAAACTACTATAATTAAACCTAAGACATTTCCAGCTGAACTGATGGAATGAGCGGCTATCACCCGCGAAGTTTTGGGAAGAATGGGCGTTGACGCCTTAGTAGAACCCGACGTTCGTCACGCGTTAGATGGCACGAACTAAGCGCCAAAAAGAATCACTTCTTTTGGAAGCCAGATGGTACCGTCCGAGTAATCGGATTCTGGCAGCCGAAAGAAGTGATTTTTCATTTCCATTAATTAGTAAGGAGAATTGTATGAGTGAATACTACGCCCGTCACGACAGCGAATTTGTCCCGTATGAACCGATCCCAGAGAGTATTGAGCAGCAGCTCGCTGACGAGTACGAAAACATACGGCTCGAAGGAATTGTTCGTCTGTCTCACGAGCACTTCGACATAGAAGATATCGAAGCGATCGTAGCAATGGGTGACGAGGAAGAGGTGTTAGGATTTATTTATCAGCGTCTACTAGAAAATGGCGCAGATCCAGACGAAGAACTAGAAAAATTTGGTATCACTGAAAGGAGCGAAAATGTCTAAGAAATTTCAAGCCAATACCCGTCGGCGAGCTCGCGAGTACGAAAACGAGTGGGTGCAGACCTGGAAGAAGAACAAAACATTTGAACAGTCGGTTGAAAATCGGCCGACCGATAATTCGTACGTCTTTTACGATGGTCCTCCGTTCATCTCGGGTGTGCCGCACCATGGAACGCTCCTAAGTTCTATCGTCAAAGACGCCGTGCCGCGCTACCAGACTATGAAAGGCAAACGCGTCGAGCGTGTCTGGGGCTGGGACTGTCACGGTCTTCCTGCTGAACGTTATACCGAAAAGAAACTTGGCCTGAAGTCACGTGAAGAAGTGCTCGACTACGGGCTCGAAAAATACATCGTAGCCTGCCGCGAAAACATGGTCCAGACGAGCAGTCTATGGGAAGACACGATTGACCGTATCGGTCGCTGGGTGGACTTCAAGGGTGCCTACAAAACCATGGACAAAAATTACATGGAATCTGTCTGGTGGGCATTTAAAGAGCTCTACGAAAAGGGCAAGATCTATGAAGGTGAAAAGGTGCTCATGTACTGTACGCTCGATGCGACGCCGCTTTCTAAAGCCGAAGTCACTATGGACGCCGGTGCCTAC
The DNA here is from genome assembly GCA_023257055.1 of Candidatus Saccharimonadia bacterium. Classification (GTDB taxonomy): domain Bacteria; phylum Patescibacteriota; class Saccharimonadia; order Saccharimonadales; family Saccharimonadaceae; genus JALRDG01. Next base: position 10,292 of record JALRDG010000095.1, read on the forward strand.
CAAGACATTACCGACCCATCTGTCTTCGTGAAGTTCAAGCTGAACAAAAAA
>JALRDG010000020.1 GCA_023257055.1 Candidatus Saccharimonadia bacterium
TCGCTATGCTGGCTGATGAGCTACAGGCTTTTATTACCCAAGCACCGGAAAAAATCCGCTCTGGCAGGCGCTTGGCGCAAATTATGGGTGGCAAGGCCCGGCGAATCCGCGACAATGTAAAGATTTACTTGTCAGACGAGAACGATACAAATGTCGAACTCGAAAAGATGTTTCAAATGATGCAAAAAATGCTCGTCCACGACATGACGCCGGAAAAATTTGCCGACATGTACGCGCAGACGCTTGTCTATGGCCTGTTCGTGGCACGCTACAGTGACGAAACGCCGGATAACTTTAATCGTACCGAGGCACGAGACCTCATGCCACGCAGCAATCCATTCCTGCATCATTTTTTCGACCACATTGCAGGGCCAAGTTTTGATACACGCCTCGGCTACATTGTCGATGAACTCTGCGAAATATTCAGCGTCTCTGACGTTCAGGCAATCGTTCATAAACACCTACGCGTCGCCGATACGACAAGCGACACAAAAGACCCCATCATTCACTTCTACGAAGACTTCTTAAATGAATACGACCTTGCCGAACGTAAAAAAATGGGTGCATATTATACGCCAATCCCAGTAGTGAAATTCATCGTTCGCCAAGTTGATCGCATTCTGAAAGAAGATTTTGGTATTGCGAAGGGCCTTGCGAGCAGCGAAACGTTCAGTAAACAAATAGAGCTCGGTCAGGAAGTTTCCGTCGTAAAAGCCGGCAATGTTCGTGCCACGAAGACGTCTGTCATCAACAAGGACTTTTACCGCGTGCAGGTCTTGGACCCAGCGGTTGGCACCGCCACGTTCCTAAACGAAACTATCAAATTTATTCACGAAGAATTCAAAGGCCAAGAGGGCAGGTGGCCAGCATACGTCGCCGACAACCTGGTCAAGCGCCTCCACGGATTTGAATTAATGATGGCGCCATATACGATCGCTCACCTGAAGCTTGCTATGACTCTCAAGGAAACCGGCGTCGAAAAACTTGACGACCGTCTCGGCATTTACCTTACCAATACTCTCGAAGAGGGAATACCACAACAACCGGACCTCTTTAGCTTTGGTCTCGCTGAAGCCGTCTCTGAAGAATCTCGCCACGCCGCCGAAATAAAGAGCGACCATCCGATCATGGTTGTAATGGGGAATCCGCCATACTCCGGCCACTCATCGAACAATACAAAGTTCGCAAATGCGCTCGTGAATAAATATAAAATTGAGCCAGGTGGCAAACAAAAACTACAAGAGCGCAATCCAAAATGGCTCAATGATGATTACGTCAAATTTATTGCATTTGCCGAAGATATGATAGAAAAAAACGGCAGCGGCGTTATCGCCATGATTACCAATAACGGATACTTGGATAATCCGACATTTCGCGGCATGCGATGGCATCTTTCAAAAACGTTTGACAAGCTATACGTACTCGACCTACACGGCAACTCAAAAAAACGCGAGGTAGCACCAGACGGCAGTAAAGATGAAAACGTGTTCGATATTATGCAGGGCGTTGGCATTATACTTGCCGTAAAAACCGCTACACCGGCGACCGCCGAGGCAACTGTATACCGCGCCGACCTATGGAAGTCACGAAACGAAAAATTTGCCGCACTTACCGAGAACACTATCTCCTGGAAGAATATACAGCCGACGCTTCCGTTTTATAGCTTTAAAGAAGAGGACTATGGCCTGCGTCAAACATACAATGCGTTCAGTTCTGTTCGCGATCTGTTTAATGCAACCAGTATCGGGCTCTACACCGGTAGTGACGAAATATCCACCGCCCTTAATAAAGACGCGCTCATAGAAACGCTCCGGCAAGACGGCAACGAGCAGCTGGTTCACGCGATTGAGGCGTACAACTACCGCTGCTTTTACCCAAAGGAGCTTATCTATAGCCGTCAGTACGTCGCCCGAGGAAGAGAGGCGTTTTACGGAAAGTTACACAACGACCATTTCCTTTCGCTCATTATAGGTCGCCAGATAAACGCCAACTGGTCGCTTGCCTTTGTAACGGAAGGTAAAACCGACCTTAATCTTATGCGCGGCGGGGCGTACCATCTACCACTCTTTATTGATCACGAAGATGGTACTCGCACGGCAAACTTCAACTCCGCAGAACGTAGCGCACTACTAAAAAATCTTCAGCCGTATCGCTACGTCGATAGCAAAGATGATGTATCGGGATCGGTCGACGATATCGTCATTACCGCCGAAGATATACTGGATTATATTTATGCCGTTCTTTACAGTCCGAACTATCGAGAAACCTACAAAGAGTTCTTGCAGATTGATTTTCCGCGCATACCGCAACCAGAAAACATCAAGCAATTTACACGCCTCGTGGAACTTGGCAGTCGCTTGCGCCGGCTCCACCTCATGAAAGCTACCGACATCGATAATTACGGAACGAGCTACCCGGAAACGGGCGACAACATCGTTGAAAAGATACGCTACGAAAACGAACGCGTATACATCAATGATACGCAGTATTTTGGTAACGTCCCGAGCATCGCCTGGAATTTCTACATCGGCGGCTATCAACCTGCCCAAAAATGGCTCAAAGACAGAAAAGGCCGCCAACTCACCAACGAAGACCTCGATCATTTCCAGCGGATGATTAAGATCTTGACCGAGACCGAGACAATCATGCACGAAATTGACGCAAAAGCATAGCTCGTGCGCCTACTCGCAATAAAATACATAAAAATGCCCGACGTCAAAACACGAATGGTCAACGTCGGGCGGGGCGGGTTAGTTTTGCGCATTGCGCAGTATGCTCTGATCGAGATCGTCAGTTACGTCAAGCATCGTGCCAAACTGACGCGTGATAACATATACGGCCACTAATACGCCATAATCAAATTGCGCAAGCAGCTCTAGCTCGGCCGCAAGCGAATCCTCGCCAGAAGTATTTTCCGTCGTAAGAGGTAAGAGCATCAGCATTCCGGATTCTACGTAACCGCCGGTGATAACATTGTCATCACGTCCACGCGTTTCGATGACGAATATAATGGCTTCGCCACCGGCCTTTCCAATGTGATTTGCAAGGATGGCCAGCAGACTACTACGGCCGCCATTCCGTTTTCGGGCGGCAGCGTCAA
>JALRDG010000088.1 GCA_023257055.1 Candidatus Saccharimonadia bacterium
TGCTATACTGGAGAGTAATATTGCTTATGGGAAGTATGTAACGTGGCTAAGAAACCAACGAAATCGCGCAATTTAAGCGTGTATTCTAATTTGACGCACAATCGAAAAGCCAAAAAGGACGCTGCATCACGTAAGCGCGCCGAGTATTTGGCGACCCTACCAAAACATCCTGTCAAACGCACGCTGTATCGCATGCATCCGAAACGCTTGTATGCGTACTGGTTCAGTAAAGAGGGTGGAATCATGGCACTAAAGGTGGCCGGTATCGCCACGATTGTCATGATGCTCGGCATCGGAACGCTTTTCGCCTACTACCGAAAAGACCTTGACCAAATCCGACCAGGCGAAATTGCTAAACGCGTCCAGACTACGGTAACGAAATACTATGACCGTAATGGTGAACTTCTCTGGGAAGATAAAGGCGAAGGCAACTACAAGCTTGTCGTTGAAAGCGATCAAATTGCGCCCGTACTAAAAGAGGCGACCGTCGCCATTGAAGATCGAGACTTCTACAAGCATAACGGCGTCAGCCCAATCGGCATTACGCGCGCTCTATTCAACAACCTTAAGGGCGGCAGTACACAGGGTGGATCTACTCTTACACAGCAGCTCGTTAAGCAGGTATTCTTTGCCGACGAAGCAGCCGACCGCGGTTTTGGCGGCATCCCTCGAAAAATCAAGGAACTCATTCTTTCCGTCGAAGTTGAACGAATGTACGATAAAGATCAAATTCTCTCGCTTTACCTAAATGAATCTCCATACGGCGGGCGCCGCAATGGCGTACAATCGGCAACCCAGACGTATTTTGGTAAGAACGCAAGTGACGTCAATCTTGCAGAAGCTGCACTACTCGCTGCAATTCCAAACCAACCTGGGCTTTACGACCCGTACAATACCGAGGGTCACGCAGCACTGATCGCTCGTCAGCACAAGGTGCTTGATTCGATGGTAGAAACCAAAAAAATCAGCCAAAAAGAAGCAGATGAGGCAAAAGCCTACCCAATTCTTGATACCGTAAAGCCGTTAGTGGATCAACACACCGACATCCAAGCCCCTCATTTTGTCCTAATGGTGCGCTCACAGCTAGAACGAGAGCTCGGCAAAGCCACCGTTGGTCAGGGTGGCCTATCTGTAAAGACGACTCTTGATAAGCGTATTCAAGAAAAGCTCGATGCGGAAATGAAAGCGTTCTTTGCAACCGGTATTCCAGAAAGAAACAACATTAGTAATGGCGCTGCCACGATTGAAGATGTGAAAACGGGTCAAATTGTCGCCATGGTTGGTAGTCGCGACTACAATCACCCAGGCTTCGGACAAGACAATGCTGCTACAGCATTCATCCAGCCGGGATCTACGATAAAGCCGTTCGTCTTTGCTGAACTATTCAAGAATAAGGGCGCTGACGCACAAAACTACGGTAGTGGCACCATCCTCCGTGATGAAAATATCGACAAACTATATGGAGCGAAGCTACAAAATCACGATGGCCGATTCATGGGAGACATCACCATACGAAGCGGCCTAGCGCTGTCGCGAAATGTTCCGGCAGTCAAAGCCATGTACGTCAACGGTGTCAATGAAACGCTTAGCACGGTGCGTGCAATTGGCAGTAGCAGCTACTGTAAGCCTGAGGAATCAGCTGGCGTCGGACTATCTGCTGCAATTGGTGGCTGTAGTGCTAAGCAAATTGAGATGGTTAACGCCTACGCAACCCTCGGGCGTATGGGAACGTATCGGCCAGTCGCTTCCATTCTCGAAGTAAAGAACAGCCAAGGTGACACACTTAAGAAATGGAAAGACGCATCAAAGCAAGTTGTCGATCCGCAGGTCGCCTACATCCTTAGCGATATCCTCGCAGACCAAGACGCAAGCGCAGCACTTCATGGCCGAGGAGCCCTATCGGTCCCGGGCGTAAAAACTGCTTCAAAGACCGGTACGTCAGACCGTGGCACAAAACCGAAAGACCTCTGGACAATGACCTACAGCCCCGCCTTATCTATGGGTATCTGGTTTGGTAACCCTGACACGAGTAACGTCTCGACTTCCAACTCGGCTATCGGTCAGCGAGTGGTATCACGTGTTATGCAGTACGCCCACCAAGATGTGTACGCACCCGAGAATAAATGGAAATCAGGTGACTGGTTTACGCAGCCAGAAGGCATTCAGAAGCAAGGCAAAGAGTTGTATCCTTCATGGTGGAATCGTTCACAAAATCAATCAAGTACAAAAATGGTATTTGACCGCGTATCACGAAAGCGCGCCACTGACTGTACGCCCGACGGAGCACGTATTGAAATTGCTGTGTTTAAATCTACCGATCCTATTTCTAAACGAGAGACCGTTCGTGCGAGTGACGGCTATAACGCTAACGCTAACGACGACGTTCATCAGTGTGACGACGTTAAGCCGTCAGTTCAAAGCATATCTGTCAGCGGAAGTACGGTAAAAGTTACCGTTAACAAAGGCACACACCCTCTCGCAACACTTGATGTACTCGTCAACGGTGCCTCTATCGGCAGCACTGCACTAAGTGGCAGTGGAACACATAGCTTCACGTATTCCGGTGATGATAGCGGAGCGGTCACGATTACCGCAAACGTTCGCGATGATGCATACTACATAGGGAGTAAATCGCAACAACACGAGTTCGACTCACCCGTGAGTTCGCAACGTCGCGGCCGAGGAAACAACGACTAATAGCTTCCGCCTCTCTAAGTAAATAAGCTCTCAATAGGAGAGCTTATTTACTACCTGATGCGTACCACTACTGCTTACTTACAAGATCTAGTAAGACATCTTCTTTATCGCGCGGTTTTTGGTTACGACGAGAACGATCTACTGATGACTGTTTTACGGTACGTTGGTTCTGCCGGCCATTACGGACAGGGGTCTCCGCCTGTCGCTTGTCTTCAGTTTGCTTCGTAGTATCCTGCTTTGGTTGCGGCTTCTTTCGCAGTAGTTTTACACCGAGTGCTTTCGTACCTGTTGGCGCACCGCCTTTTTCAGTATGTTTTGTAGTGCTATTCGCGCCGACAAGGCGAGCAAACATCATCTTTCCTGCGGCAGTCTGCAAGCTCCGAATGATTGAAATTTGCACACGTTTGCCAAGCAACTGACTTGCATTCTCAACGACCACCATTGTGCCATCTGGTAGGTAGCCGACCGCCTGGTGAGAGTCCTGCCCTTTTTG
>JALRDG010000122.1 GCA_023257055.1 Candidatus Saccharimonadia bacterium
TCGGTGCGGGCGAGCCGCAGCCGGGCGAACCGTTCGGCCTCCGGCAGGCTCACGCCTTCTTCGACCCGATGCGCGGTTCCTGGCCCTTGAGCAGTCGCGCGATGTTCTCGTGATGCCGGATCCAGATCAGCACGGCCCCGAAGACGGTCAGCGCCAGGATTGGCGCGGAGACCGGCAGGCCGACCGCCGCCAGCGGCAGGAGAGCGAGGAAGGGCGCGCTGGCCGAGGAGATCAGGGCCGAGAGGGACGAATAGCGGAACAAGGCGGCGCAGATCAGCCAGACGGCGCCGGCCATCAGCCCCAGCGGCCAGGCGGCGCCCAGCAGCAGGCCATAGAAGGTGGCGACGCCCTTGCCGCCCTTGAATTTCAGCCAGATCGGGAACAGGTGGCCCAGGAAGGCCGCGCCGCCTGCGACGGCGCCCGCGATATCGCTGTTGAACAGATGGCGGGCGATCAGCAGGGCGACGGCCCCCTTGCCGGCGTCCAGCAGCAGGGTGGCCAGCGCCAGGTCCTTGCGGCCGGTGCGCAGGACGTTGGTAGCGCCGATATTGCCCGAGCCGATGTTGCGCACGTCCCCGGCGCCGGCCGCGCGCGTGATGACCACGCCGAACGGAATGGAGCCCAGCAGGTAGCCGCCCAGCGCGACGAGCGCGAGTGTCCCGATGGCCGGCGCGACCAGATCCTGCACGTTGATTCGCTCCCCACGGTTCGTTGCGGCAAAATGCGTCGGCGGGCGGCGCGGAGCAAGGGCGATCCAACCTCTTGACCCCGGGATGCGGGCGGCGTCTGGTCCCGCGCGTTTCGCTGGAGACTCCGATGACCCGAATCCCGATGGCCGCCGCCGTGGCCCTGCTGCTGTCAACGAGCGGTTGTGTGGGCGCCGCGCGCACGTCGCACGCGCCCGAGGCCGGTCCGGCGCTGGCGGGGTATTTCGACTGCGTGCGCGAGGGCGGCGTGGCGATTTCGGCGCACCGCGCGGTTTCGGCGATGGATCAGCCCGAGAACTCCATCGCCGCGATCGAGGCGACGGGGCGGGCGATTCCCAATGCGATCCTGGAGCTCGACGCCGTGCTGACCCGGGACGGCCAGCTGGTCCTGATGCACGACGAGACGATGGAGCGGACGACGAACGGCCGAGGCCGAGTGGCTGACCTGACGCTGGCGCAGGTGAAGGCCGCGCGCCTACGGGCGTCGAACGGCGCGCTGACCGACGCGGCGCCGCCGACGCTGGGCGAGGCGCTGGAAGCCGCCGGGCGCGTCGGAGCCATCGCCAGCATCGACCTGAAGCGATCTGGCACGACGGTGGCAAGCGATCTTGATGCCAGTGAAATGGGAACGATTGCCGACGGTGATGCGGCGATGAGTGAAGTGTCGTTTTATACAAATGGTACATTCAAGGATCTTTGTCGTGGTCCACACGCCGCTACGACAAAAGAAGTTGGCGCCTTTAAGCTGATGCGTATTGCTGGAGCGTATTGGCGTGGCAATGAAAAGAATCCGCAAATGCAACGACTCTACGGGGTGGCTTTCGCAACCCAGGAGGAGCTTGATGAATACCTGGAGCGACTTGAGCAGGCGAAGCAGCGTGATCACCGCAAGCTCGGCAAAGAACTCGATTTATATACAACGTCGAACTTAGTTGGGGTTGGGTTGCCTATGTTTACGCCGCGCGGTACAGTTGTGCGTGACATTATCGCCGCCTATTCTAATCAGCTACGTCAGCGCTACGGCTTCGAAAAAGTGTGGACACCGCACATTACGAAGAAAGATCTATATGAAACGTCTGGGCACTGGGCAAAGTTTGGCGGTGAGCTATTTTTGGTAACGAGCCAAGAAACGAGCGACGAAATGGCCTTGAAACCAATGAACTGCCCGCACCATACACAGATTTACGCGTCGAAACCGCGCAGCTACCGTGATATGCCAGTGCGCTACCTAGAGACGACAACTGACTACCGCGATGAAAAAACGGGAGAGTTGGGTGGACTCAATCGTGTGCGTTCATTGACGCAAGACGATAGTCACATCTTTGCACGGCCTGATCAAATTCAAGATGAGATTCACAGTCTGTTGGCCTCTGCTCGAGAACTCTATGGCAGCATAGGTATGGAGCTGCGCGTTCGCTTAAGCTACCGCGACGATAGTGATGGGTATATCGGTGAAATGGATTTGTGGCAATCTGCACAACAGCAATTGAAGGCGGCGGTTGAAGCAAACGAACTTGCATACTTTGAGCAAGATGGCGAGGCGGCGTTCTATGGTCCAAAGATCGACTTTATGGCAACCGATGCAATTGGACGCGAGCACCAGTTGGCGACCGTACAGCTTGACTTCGTACAGCCTGGTCGATTTGGCCTAGAGTACACTGATACAGAAAGTACAACACAAACTCCGGTCATGATTCACTGTGCGCTACTGGGGTCAATCGAGCGATTCATGAGTGTCTTTATTGAACACACGGCTGGCTGGTTTCCGCTTTGGGCGGCACCGGAGCAGATTCGTATTTTAACGATCAACGATACTGTTTTGGACTATGTAGATGAAATAACCTCGTTGTTGTCAAATACCGTACTGATGACGCCAGTGAAGTATAACGAACTACGATATACGGTAGATGACCGTAACGAAAGCCTCGGGAAAAAGATTCGCGAAGCAACCACTTACAAGATTCCTATGCAGCTGATTGTCGGCCCGAAAGATAAAGCAGCGCGCACGGTGAGTGTGCGAACGCAAGCTGGGGAAGAGACGGTAGTGTTAGTGGATCTGCCGGATTACATCGCCAACTACAAGGGGTGATAAGTTGTGGAGAAGTCAACACCATTTAAAATTGGCGTCGATATTGATGACGTACTGTTTCCAACGGCCGACATGATTATTGAGTACTATCGTCAGACGTACGGAGTTGTAGTGTCGCAAGAGAACTTTTACTCTCGTGACCCAGCGGTATGGGGTGTTGCTGATTATGAAACGGCAATTACACGAGTAAGTACCTTTCTGCACTCTGAGGATTTCCGGCATCATGCGCCAATTGACGGTGCGGTCGAAGGAATTACAGCGCTTCGTGAGGCAGGCGCGTATCTTGTGCCCATAACGGGCCGCGACGATACACAGCGAGCTGCAACACGAGAGTCACTGGACGTTTTCTTTCAGGATATGTTTGATGAAGATCCGATTTTTACGAATTATTTCAACGTCGTAAAATGCACGAAGACAAAGGGGGATGTGTGCCATGAGCTGGGCGTTGACTATCAAATAGATGACCATGTCGGTCATATTAATAGCCTAGCGAAGTATGCAATCAAGGGGGTGCTATTTGGTAACTATGCGTGGGGGCGTGCACAGAAGACAGAAGGAATTGTATTGCCGGCGTCGCACTGGTTGGATGTTCCGGAGGTGATTTTACGTCATCGTAAGGGTATACATGGAGAGTGATATTGTTCGTGACCAGCAAGAACCGCCGCTAATTGTTATTACTGGGCCAACTGCAAGCGGAAAAACAGGCTTAGCAATCGCAATAGCCTGTAGGTATAACGGTGAAATAATTTGCGCTGACTCACGAACAATTTACAAAGGGATGGATATTGGAACGGCCAAACCGTCCTTAGAGGAGCGAACACTTGTTCCGCATTGGGGGCTTGATATTGTTACACCCGGGGAAAAATTCTCGGCTGCTGATTTTAAAATGTATGCAGATGCGACAATTGCCGACATCCGCTCGCGTGGCCATGTTCCGATATTAGTAGGTGGTACCGGGCTCTATATTGACAGCGTGGTGCTTGACTACAAATTTGGCACACCATCTGACCCCGATCGCCGCAGTGAGCTTGCGGAGAAGAGTGTTTTATGGCTGCAAGAATATTGTGCAAGTAACAACATGCAGCTACCCGAGAATAAACAAAATAAGCGACACCTTGTTCGTGCAATAGAACAGAATGGCATTAATTTACAGAGGCGAGCGACACCAGTTGAAAATGCTGTTGTAGTAGCAATTGCTACGGATAGAAGTGAACTTCGAACACGAATCGCACTCAGGGCTGAACAGTTATTTGAACAGGGAGTCGTCGAGGAGGCAATAGCACTGAGCCGACTATACGGCTGGGAGAGTGAGGCTATGACGGGGAATATCTACCGATTGACTCGGAAATATATTGAAGGCGAATATACCAGAGAGCAGTTGAAAAATAAGTTTATTACATCGGATTGGCGACTGGCAAAGCGGCAGCTGACATGGCTGCGACGACATGACTACATACACTGGTTATCGCTTTCCGAGGCGGAGAAATTTTTGTCGGATCAGCTCGCACCGTATACACAAAAGTGATACAATAAAAGAGTACGAAAAGTACCCAGAAAGGTTACTGTGATAGACGCACTCTTTGGTTCAAAAACACGCGTAAAACTTTTGCATCTTTTCCTGAATAATCCAGGGAAGTCATTTTATGTACGCGAAATTACTCGGCTTATTGACGAACAGATTAATTCGGTTCGGCGTGAGCTTGCTAATATGGTGACCGTGGGGATTGTCACGAGCGATAATGCGAACAACAAATTGTACTACACGGTAGACCAGCGGTACGAACACTACGTTCCCTTGCGGGCAATTTTCTCTGACGAGACCGTACATAGTAACCAGTCGACCGAAAGTGCTGGGGGGTGGGAAAGTCTGTTCCATGACCTCGCTGACGCTCGCTTAGTGGTGGCATCCGGTGTGCTAGTGAAGGGTTCGATGGGTCCAGTCGACGTACTGGTAGTAGGCGATGTAGCCAAGGCGCAGCTAGGGAAAGTTGTGAAGGAAATTGAAAAAAGGGTTGGGCGTGAGGTAAACTATAGCGTACTCACACAAGCCGAGTTTTATTACCGCCTAAGCGTTCGAGATAAATTCATTTCGCAGCTTTTAGGTGGAAAATACCGAATTGTCGTTGATACTGACGGAATGCTAGAGAAAGAGAAGGAGAAATAAATGTTCGATATTGAATACAAAGGGGCAAATTCTGTTGTCATTTCAACAAAAAAAGATCAACTAGTGATCGACCCGAAACTATCACTAGTGGGCCTATCTGACCTTAATGTAAAAGGTGCGATACAACTTGCTACCGAAGATCGGTTCGTTGTAAACGACCCGTCGGTGAAGTTAACGATCGAAGGTCCGGGCGAATACGAGGTATCTGATTTTTCGATTCGTGGCTTCGCGGCTACGCGTCATATAGACACAAAAGAGGATGAAAAGAAAACAACAGTATACCGAATAGACATTAGTGACATTAAAATTGCCGTTTTGGGTAATGTCTCTCCTGATCCGAGCGAGGAGCAGTTGGAGGAGCTTGGAGTCATTGATATTCTCATCCTTCCTGTTGGCGGTGGTGGTTATACGCTTGACGCGACGAGTGCCGCTGCTACTGCTCGCCAGATTGAAGCGAAGGTTGTCATACCGGTTCATTACGCCGATAATTCCCTGAAATACGAAGTACCGCAAGATACCCTTGATACGTTTATTTCAGAGCTTGGTGGTGAGCGTGAAACGGTTGCTAAATATAAAGTGAAGAGCACTGCTGCATTGCCACAAGTATTGACGATCGTCGAACTGACCCGCACTTCTTAGTAAATTATACAAATAAAAGTACCCCCGCGTTTTGCGGGGGTATTTTTATTTGGTGGCCACTTTAGGCGAGGATGCCTTTTTTCTTGAGCGTGCGGATTGCCTGAGTGCTCAGGGTCATCGTTACTTTTTGGCCATCGACCATGAACGTCTTTTTCTGTAGGTTTGGCTTAAAGACGCGCTTGGTGCGGCGCAAAGAGAAGCTCACATTGTGGCCGAATTGCTTGCCTTTTCCGGTAAGTTCACATCGTGCTGCCATCGTTATTCTCACTTATATTATTTAACAATCCTTACCATTTTAGCTTTTTTTGCCCAGTACGTCAAGTCGTCGTAGGGGGGTGGTATAATAGAGCAGTATGGAAATTCCAATTGTATATATTATTGTCGTTTTGGTGACTATTTTACTCTCTATGACACTTCATGAGGCAATGCATGCTTTCATGGGGTATTTCTTAGGGGATGATACGGCTAAGCTTGAAGGGCGCCTGACGCTTAATCCAATCAAACATATTGATCCGTTTTTGACGATTTTGCTGCCAATTATCCTTGCATTGACGCCCGGCGCACCGATTTTCGGTGGGGCGAAGCCAGTGCCATTTAATCCGAACCGGGTAAAGTGGGATGAATGGGGGGCGGCGCTCGTGGCGCTAGCTGGGCCGTTAACTAACTTGTTGATTGCGTTTGTAGCCTACGGCGTCTATGTATTGTCGGGTGCGCCGGCGCTATCAAGTACGGCAGGAATGATTCTATCAACAATCGTAACGGTAAATCTGGGATTCTTTATTTTTAACATGATTCCAATCCCCCCACTAGACGGGTCTCGCGTTCTGTATGCACTTGCACCAGAGTTTGTTCGTCGCGGCATGGAAGCTATCGAACAGTTTGGAATTATCTTCGTCTTCATCATTGTTTTACTTGCCAGTTCGCTGATTGGTGGATTTATGTTGACCGCTACAGACGTTATCATTAACGGTTTCAATTGGATATTCCGCGTCTAAAAATGCTATAATAAGGGTAGTCCCAGAGGAAACCTCGGGCGTGTATGATTTTCCTAATATCATTTGATAGGGATCTCTAATGATTTGCCTCCGTGGAGGTAAATTGCGAGAACCCACCTTGCAAATACGCAGGGAATATCAAGCGTCCGACGAGTATGCTGGGGCTTTTTGTGTACTTTTTCGGGGTGTGGCGCAGTTGGTAGCGCGTACGGCTGGGGGCCGTGAGGTCGCAAGTTCAAGTCTTGTCACCCCGACCAGAAAAGTTTGCATAGTTGACCAGTATAGTTTTGCCTACTTACCGTCCGCTTCCATAAGTGTATGCTTATGCTGACGAGCTGAAAACAGCGAAAAGCGAAGTACGATTGTCATGCTAGTTCAATGACATGATACAATAAAATTACAAATCATCGAAAACAGAAAGATACGAAAAATAATGCATCAACGAATTTCCGTACGCGCGATTGTGCGCAAAGACGGTCGGACGCTGCTTTTAAAGCGAGCAAATGGACGTGAGTCGATACTTGGTAAATACGAACTTCCGGGTGGGATGGTCCGCGACGATGAACAGCCAGATGATGCGATTCGAAGAATTATTACGGCTGATACTGGCTTGGCGGTTCAATCGTTGCAATTATTTGACGCCATTACGTATACGGATCGAGATAATCGCACGATACAGTATGCCGTTATTGTGTACATGGTCGGACTGTCGGCTGGTGGTGAGCGTCTGAAGCTTAGCGATAACTATAGCAAGTATGTTTGGCAAAAGATGTCAAATGCACATCAAGAATTAATGACAGATGTAAGCCAAATAATTTTAGGTATAGTTAACAACAGTCCTACAACAGGGGTGATAGAAGAAGGTGCTGAACAAAAAGATGTATCATTTTCAGCAGATAGTCGAACGATCATTTATTCAGACGGTGGATCCCGTGGTAACCCCGGTCCGTCAGCGGCCGGCTATGTTGTATTGAATTCTCGTGAAGAAGTGATCGACCAAGGCGGGGAGTATCTGGGTATTACTACGAACAACCAAGCGGAATATCATGGGGTGCGATTGGGACTCGAAGCGGCACTTCGGCTTGGCCATCGACGCGTAGATTTTCGAATCGACAGCATGCTGGTGGTAAATCAGCTGAATCATATTTATCAAATTCGCAACAGGGAGCTATGGCCAATTAATGAACGTATCATATCGCTCGTGCAGCAGTTCGACAAAGTAACCTTCTCGCATGTCAAACGTGAGTTTAATCAGTTAGCTGACGGCATGGTGAATCGTATTCTTGATGAAGAGGCTCGAAAAAGTAGTGTATAATAAAGCGTAGGCAGTTCGTTAGGCGATCGCTTGGTTGTTCATTCAGCTAAGAGGAAAGTCCGGGCAGCGTAGGGCAACAACAGTCGCTAACGGCGACCGGGGGAAACCCTAGGGAAAGTGCCACAGAAACAATACCGCCTCATCAAAAGGTATCATCAGGTCTTTACCGGCTCGGTGGTCACCCGGGGTAAGGGTGAAATGAGTGGGGTAAGAGCCCACAGCGTCATATGGTGACATATGGAGAAGGTAAACCCTGTCGACTGCAAGGAGGTTAGCGTTACATAAGTGATCCGCTTGCTAACCGATACCCGCTCGATTGTATCAGCAATGATATGACTAGATAGATGGTCGTCCTCGACAAAACCCGGCTTATAGGTTAACTGCCAACTAAAGCAACCCCTTGTTCTCAAGGGGTTTTTTATTACCACGTCGCATAAATACGATCAGGCCGACGATGAGGATGATGCCGAGTACACGTCCAACCCATAGGAGGCCTTCATTAATGATGTCGTAGGTGCCGGGGATGCCAAAAATTGCAGAGAAGCCAGGCACGATCGACGCTGGATAGACAGTATTGGTTCGGATTGATAGGCCCATAATGATAGCGAAGGTGGTAAACAGACC
>JALRDG010000060.1 GCA_023257055.1 Candidatus Saccharimonadia bacterium
ATCAACTCAACACCATTTTCCAGCGACTCGAAATGCCCGTCATTAGAATTAACCGCATTACCTTCGTTCGGATCTTCATGTAAAATAACATGCGATACGAAATCACTTTCACGCGACACATACAACCCACCAAGCAACAATCCAGCAGCTACCGCGGCGGCTACTATGATCTTCCACGACAGCTTATGCCAATATGCCAAAAGTACAATACATCCAAGCGCAATCAGTGCCGCACCTTTTGCACTGCGTGAATAGGATGCCCACAGCACCGCTACGCTAGCAGCAAAGCCAGCGACAGTAATCACCATTCGTTTCCATGATGTCAATTGCCACTTCTTTTTTGCTATGGCCGCAGCACCTAAAGCTAGCACGATAACCACATACGCACCGAGTGGATTCGGCCCGCGAAGGGTACTATTAATACGCACATATTCAGGGTTTTCATCGACCGTCAAATACGGCGCAATCGTTGTCTGCTTGTCGTACCCGATATGTCGCAGTATATCCGGCGGCAGAAATAACTGTAGAACACCAAAACCAATGACAATCACCGCTCCCGCCACTCCTGCTCGCAGTAGCTGCGGACGCATATCTGGCAGTAATTGTACGGCACCATACACAAGCAAGAAAAACCCAACATAGCGAAGATCAATTAACAACCCAGCCACTACTTGTGACCACTCGCTCCACATCAGTACTGCCATAACCACATGTAACGCCACATATAATAACGAAAATCGTACCAACCAATCGTTATATATTATCGGCCATGATTTTCGCATCGTCACCACTGTCGCCAAAAGCAGCAGGCCAAGAATAATGAGCACTTCTTTCCACGCCTTAGCCGGTAATGCCACGCCAGGCCAGACACTACTAATAAACACCGTTACTGGCGCATGCAAGACAATACCAAAGAAAACGACTACGATAAGTGCCGCAATACATCGTTCGAGCAACGTATGTCTCATGCATCTACTATATCACCGCATCAATCGACTCAGCGCCGCTTATGCTAAAATATAGATATGCAGCGCTCACGTGGCTTTACTATTGTTGAACTCCTTATTGTCATCGTCGTTATTGGCATCCTGGCGGCCGTCACGGTAGTTGCCTTCAATGGCGTTCAAACGAGAGCAAAAAATACCAAAACCGAAAATGCCATTGCACAGTACAGCAAGGCGCTTATAACATATGCAACACTTCATGGCACCTACCCGGGCGGCGCTAACTCAGTATGCCTAGGAGCGGCAGAGGACTACGGCACGAATAACTGCTGGGGCGGAACGGTTGATGCCACCTTTAATTCCGAATTATCGGCCTTTCTTGGTAACGGCCTACCTCGGCTCGATACCGATTGCCAGATGATGTACAGTGGCTGTCGGCGTGGCGCCCATTTACACAAAGCCAGTACGGTTCAACTCGATAGTACACCACATCAGTGGTATATCGGTTATATGATTCGCGGAAGCGCCTTAAAATGCAGTGCTCCCGGGCAAGCTGGTGGTAGTTGGGATGCAGCCTCATCAACGCCAAATAGTCGTGGCTATATCGAAACGCATACTGGAACCACCCTCTGTCGCGTTATACTCCCCGACCCATCAAAACTTTAGAAAGTACTTATGGTAAAATACAAATATACTATGAAAAAACAAACAGGCTTCACCATCGTCGAACTTCTTATTGTCATCGTCGTCATTGGTATTTTGGCGGCCATTTCTATCGTGGCATATAACGGCATTCAGAATCGCACAAACGACGCTGCTGTTCGATCGGACCTCCGGAACTTTGGCATGAAAATGCAAGAGTACATGGTCGATAATGGCCGACCTGTTCCACTGGGCGTATCTACATCGCCAACAACCGGTGAAATGCTCGATACGCTCAATATCAAGGTAAATCAAAATGCATACGGTGCGCATTACGCCGTAGGTAGCGGCTATAACTTCATTTATTGCCAAAATGGTCAAAACTTTGCCATCGTTGCTGGGAGCAAATCCGGCAATGTATTCGCCTATCGATCAACGAGCGGGCTGGTAGATAACGGTGCACCATTAAAGACATATACTGATACATGTGCTGATCAAGGCGTGCCATCGTTCGGCACATGGGGATTTAGTAACGGCAGTTGGTCGGCATGGACACAATAACACGACGTCAGGGCTTTACTATCGTCGAACTTCTAATTGTCATCGTCGTAATTGGCATCTTGGCAGCGATCTCTATCGTGGCCTACAATGGCGTGCAAGCTCGAGCTCGAGACTCCGAACGCAAAAGCGAACTTTCGGTAATAGATCGTTATGTCAAAATGTATGTCGCTGAAAACGGCACTGTACCTCATACTACATCTGGTTGCTACCGAGCAAAAAGCCACCTAACGAGCGGTTGCGAATCCCTGGATACGATGCCAGATATCAATAAATTTCTCAACACGACAAAATTACCATCCGACCCGCGCAATACAGCTACCAGTCATTATATGTTCGTTAAGGGCATGAAGCGATCGGCCGACGGGTTAAGCGTAGTAGGCGGTACAGTAAATGACTACGCGATAGTAGGTATGCTCGAAAACACTTCCGCACCCAACTTTGACATCGCCGGGACTCTGTACAACTATATTCATTCGAGTACATAGATACTATACTGCTCATGGTAAAATGAAATAGAATATGAAAAAACAAACAGGCTTCACTATCGTAGAGTTGATCATTGTCGTCGTCGTGATCGGTATCTTGGCTGCCGTTACGGCCGTCTCGTACAGTTCACTGAATGAACGAGCTCGATTATCGGCCGCCCGAGCATTTGCCGTCCAGCTTGAGAAGAAGCACCTCCCATACGCAGAAGGGTATTGGCAATTCGATGAATGCAGCGGCACGGCTGTTTCAAGCCAAACAGAAATTACCAGCACGATTACCGGCACACTCGCCTGGTCAACGGAATCTCCCACGGGCAGTGGCGGATGTTCAGGGAGTTTTAATGGTGCGACACGCATTCGCACAACTGCGGCAATCAGCTCCGACTATTATCTAAAGGCTGCATGGATTAAATTTAATGCCTGCGGCAACAACAATATCGCTTCCGCGCCAGATAGTGGCGGTGTCGATGCAGCATTTTACATTCCAAGCTGTCGTCTCTTCGCTGGTCACGAAGGAAGTTATGGTCGCATTAGTTCGTACGAAACCTTAAAAGCGAATACTTGGTACCACGTGGCTGTCGAATTTGATAACGGCACATATACCCTCTATCTCGATGGTAAAAAAATCCGTGACTCCCCAAATCAGCCGCTTATTACTGGCACAGGGGCTGGTGTTAATATCGGAGCGCACCGTACTGGTAGTTACTTCAACGGCCTGATGGATAACGTCTTGATCGTCGGAAAACGCCCCGAATTCTAGCCTCTCATCGCCATTCTGCTTATGGTAAAATAGAAAGCACACATGACCACAAATAAACATGCACACCATGGATTTACCATCGTTGAACTACTGATCGTCATTGTTGTGATTGGTATTTTAGCGGCAATTACAACCGTGGCATACAATGGCATGAAAACTCGTGCCAACAACACCGCCCGCATCAATGCCGCGAGTCAGGTATATAAGCTTGTGCAACTATACCGTCAGGAAACCGGCAACTTCCCTACCACCTCGGCCGTGTGTGCCACGATAGACAATGTCTGTTCAAATTATGCCGGCACCACGGTTACATCAGATAATACAACCGTACTCAATCGACTTCGTACACTCGGCACACCACCGCAATCCATCCCAAGACAAGCAGGTAACTACTTTGGTATTTACTTTGACGTCTACGCCCCGCGTGGCATCGAAGGCGACCCAAGTCGTGACATGCTCATGATGTATTGGCTTGAAGGCCAGGGCCAGGACTGCAAATTACCAGCCGTACGTGATAGTGGCGGCAACCAGTTCGTCATACCACCAGAACCATACACGAGCACGACGACCGATCGAACAAACTGTTGGATCGGAATATAGTGAAAGTGAAGAGGCGACCAGGCTTTACCATTGTTGAACTACTGATCGTCATTGTTGTTATTGGCATTTTGGCAGCGATTTCAGTCGTGGCATA
>JALRDG010000006.1 GCA_023257055.1 Candidatus Saccharimonadia bacterium
GTTTTTGCGAAGAATACGGAAGATTCGTAGCACCGAGCTACAAACCTTCGGTATTGCAACATTTTATCATTTGAAAGGAGGGGTTTTGGGCGACGCAACAACTCAACGAGTACCGTATCGACGTTTGGATGAGGCCAGAAATCAGTGCGCTTTAAGGCTTTACGTATTCGGACGGAATATAAGGGAGCGATATATGCACCGAGTAACCCGGTAAACTGCCCTTGATCAATTTGCAACTTTTTTGCAAATTGACGCTGTACAATTAGATAAATAGCTTCTGGAGAATACTCCGCTTCGGTAAGGCGACGAAGAATAGGAGAGCTCAGGTGAAACGGTATATTGGCAAATACACTATACCGACCTTCGGGGAGGGGCATAGTTAAAAAATCACCTTCGTAGACTGTCACGTTGGAATACACTTTCATATTATCGCGTAATTTCTGTGCCGTGCGAGGTTCGTACTCAACTGCTATTACCTGCTCGCAGGCTTCCGCCAATACGGAGGCAATGACACCGCTACCTGCACCTATGTCCAATACCGTATCGGTTCGCTTAAGCACGCTATGGCCAACCAGCTCCTTTACCAGGCGCGGGTTGCGTAAGAAATACTGTGAATGATGGGCGAGTCGTTTCATAAAGTAGAGTAATTAACTTCTCTATTATACAGGGCAGTTGCTATACTTACAGGATGAAGCTTTTTTACAACGTTCTTCTTAATACGCTGCTTGCCAACGTAACAACCAGTTACATCTGGTTCGCGTTGACGTTTTGGGTCTATCTTGAAACAAGATCAGTGCTCGCAACCGCATTCATTGGCGGATCGTACATGCTACTGGTCGCTGTCTTTAGCCTTATTTTTGGCCACATAGTCGATCATCATAAAAAGAAGAACGTCATGCTCTTTGCCGGCGGACTAACACTCTTGTTTTACCTCCTAGCGGGCGGCATATTCATTTCATCCAGCCACGCCGCACTTACTGACTGGCAATCCGTAGCATTCTGGCTCTTTGGTGGCACGATATTGCTCGGTAGCGTCATTGAAAATATGCGCAATATCGCACTTTCAACTACCGTTACACTGTTAGTGCCAAAAGAAAACCACGACAAGGCGAACGGAATGATCGGGTCCGTGCAGGGAATTGGTTTCCTTGTTACATCAGTTTTTAGCGGCCTCTCCATCGGCTTGCTCGGTATGGGCTGGACACTAACCATCGCAATAGCCCTAACGATGCTTGCTTTCGTACACCTACTATTCGTTAAAATACCTGAAGAAGATATCCTACATGATCCTGAACTCAGCAAGAAGAACCTGGATATACGTGGCAGTATAAAAACTATCCGAGCCATACCCGGACTTGCGGCACTGATCTTGTTTACTACGTTCAACAATTTCATTGGCGGGGTCTATCTTGCCTTAATGGATCCATATGGCCTTACGCTGTTCTCTGTCGAACTGTGGGGTATCATACTTGGAATTACCAGCACCGGATTTATTATCGGCGGGCTAATTATCGCCAAAAAAGGCCTCGGAAAGAACCCGATACGAACACTGTTGCTTGTGAATGCTATCGCGGGCATCATAGGCATTACGTTCACAATTCGCGAAGTCTGGCCACTATACGTACTTGGAATATTCATATACATGTGCATCATCCCTGCAGCCGAAGCTGCCGAGCAAACGATCATACAACGTGTCGTTCCGTTCAAAAGACAGGGCAGGGTATTCGGCTTCGCCCAAAGCGTAGAAGCTGCCGCATCACCAGTTACTGCCTTTTTAATAGGACCCATCGCTCAGTTCGCACTAATTCCATACATGCGGAGCGAAGACGGCCAAAATGAGTTCGGCTGGCTGCTCGGTAGTGGGGAGGCGCGAGGTATCGCCCTTGTATTCGTACTGACAGGCTTCATTACACTCCTGGCTACTTTCCTGGCGTTTCAATCGAAATCATATCGCATACTGTCTAGCACATACGAAAAGTCATAAAATTACTAATTTACCACCACGCAAACGACACTTTAGATTTACAATAGGCATGAGATATAAAGGAGTACGCAATGAACGCAGACAAACCAGAACACACACTAGCTGATTTTATTGTCGCAGCGAGAATAGGCTATCTCACGACAATACGTGACGACGGTAAAATTATGAATCGTCCGGTCGGAATCCCTCAGAAAGAATACGACAAATACATTTGGCTGATAACGAATAAAGATTCAAACAAAATTACCCATATTCGCGCAAACCCACAAATAAGCCTATCATTCAGCACGGATGATGCCTGGGTAGCAATTGCCGGTACAGCAGAGATAACGACCGACACTGCGATTGTACACACATTGTGGTCTCCTATTAATACAGCGTTCTTTGACGGTCCGGACGACCCGCAAATTTGCTTGTTGAAAATTATTCCATCTAGTGCCACATGTTGGAGTACGGCCAACGGTAAGCGAACTAGCCTACTAACAGATGCCTAAGCAGGCCTGCTGCTCATACAGTCACTAACAGCCTGGCGCATATGTTACGCTAGTTTCATGTATAGCCTTAGCATTCCTACGCCACTCGGAATATTCTGCATGATTATCGATGAAACGGAGCATGTAGTTGCTGCTGGATTTGGATTAGTGCAAGAAGTGGCGTCTCGCGCCGCTCTGGAACTGCCGGAAACCGCACATAACGCGGAGCACCCATACGCACAGGCAATTCAGGCGTATTTCAATAAGGACTACGCTAGCCTGGACGCTATTCCTGTCAGGCTAGCCGGTACGCCATTTCAGCAAGCCGTACATACGGCCATGCGCACCGTAGCGGCCGGCACCACCATGTCTTACACGCAGTTAGCCGAGCTAGCTCACCGACCTGCAGCCATACGTGCTGTCGCTTCATCATGCCGTACGAATAAAATTATCCTTCTTGTACCGTGCCATCGAATTATTCGCAGTAACGGAGAAATAGGGCAATACGTCTACGGAAGCGATGTAAAGTGCCGCCTACTTGAGCACGAAATAGCCGTATAAGCAGAAGGCTGATATTTGCTTATGCTAAGAAAAAATAGTATAATACATACTATATGTTCGACTTTCCGGTGGTGTTTGTGGATATCGAAACGACAGGGGGTAGCTACCGCACTAGTCGTGTGCTCGAGGTAGCTGTAATTAGGTACGAACATGGACGTATTGTGCGTGAATTTGCAACATTGTTGCAACACGACACCTATATACCTGAAAATATTAGTCGATTGACGGGCATTTCATCTAAAGATATTGTTGACGCTCCTCGGTTTGACGATATTGCAGACGAGCTTGCCGATATCTGCGAAGGAGCGGTGTTTATCGCCCACAATGTACGCTTTGACTACTCTTTTTTACGAGCAGAGTTTGAGCGAGTCGGTATACGGTTTGAGCCGAAACTCCTTTGTACCGTACGACTGTCACGGGAACTCTACCCGAACGCACACGGTCATAGCCTAGAAAAAATTATTTCACGCCATGCCATACCGGTAGCCGACCGTCACCGAGCCATGGCTGACACCCGCGCCATCCTTTCGTTCGCACAAATTGCCTACAGCGATGCCGGCGAAAGGCCATTTCAGACCGCTGTCGCTCGTCAGCTTAAACGACCGCTATTGCCACCCAATCTGACCAATACCGACATAGAGCGTC
>JALRDG010000028.1 GCA_023257055.1 Candidatus Saccharimonadia bacterium
ATCTTCTGCATGGGCAAAAACGTCTCGAACCCTTGCCGATGCAGATTGCGCTCTGCCAGGTGATGGCTGTTTGGCTTGAACTGTATCAAATACCACTGGTTCATATTGCCGCCTATCGCGATACGGAATTCTAATAGGAGGGGTGACCAACGTGGCCCGCGAAACGAACAGTTTCGCGGGCCTTTTAATTTTGTAAGAAATAGTACATAAAACCTCTTGAATGTTTGCGCATTTTAGCGCATACTAAGTACCAAGAAGTAGTGTAGTTTTGGCTCAGTGTGTCTATTGGCTGTTGGCAACAGCGTGAGTGGGCGGGCCTAAACAGGGAATCTTCGGCGCCGATTCCAAAAAATAACCAATGCGAGGAGTACAACGTGGCAAAAGCACAGCACGGCAGTGCGGCGAAGCGTGTTTTCTTTACGTCAGATGACACAGCTTTACCGCTTCCAAGTCTTATTGCTCACCAGGAGAATTCATGGCGTGAATTCGTCGATACTGGTCTGAGTGAAATTTTTGCAGAATTAAACCCAATCGAAGACTATACCGGTCAAAAGCTGGAACTTCGATTTAAGGAATATGCTTTCCAGGACCCAAAGGTCACGGAAATGCATGCCAAAGAGAACAACCTCACCTTTGACGCGCCGCTTCATGCAAACGTCGAGTTGACCAATAAGGTTACAGGTGAAGTAAAAGAGCAGGAAATCTACCTAGGTGATTATCCATGGATGACTGAGCGTGGTACGTTCATTATCAATGGTACCGAGCGCGTGGTTGTTTCACAGCTTATTCGTTCTGCTGGTGTATTCTTTACTGCCGACATGTCTGGCGGTCGTGGTTACTATGGCGCCAAGCTTATTCCAGGCCGCGGTGCATGGCTTGAATTCGAAACCGCTACTAATGGTACGATCTATGTAAAAATTGACCGTCGTCGTAAACTTCCTGTTACGACGCTTCTTCGCGCACTTGGTCACACTAAAACGAGTGAAATTAAGAGCTTGTTTGAAGATGTAGATACTGGTGAAGTGAAGTATATCGATGCAACCCTTGATAAGGATGCTGCTCGCGGTACGAACGAAGCTTTGATCGAAGTATATCGTCGTTTGCGACCAGGTGATCTCGCTACAGTTGATAACGCTCGCAGTATGATTGAGCGCATGTTCTTCGACTTCAAGCGTTTCGACTACAGTCGTGTTGGTCGTTACAAACTGAATCAGCGCCTTGGTCTTGAAGTGCCAAACACGACCGAAAACCGTGTCTTCCAGATGAACGACCTCGTCGCAATCGTACGCGAAATCATTCGTTTGAATAACAGCCAAGAAGCTGCTGATGACATCGACGCTTTGTCGAACCGTCGCGTAAAGCTGGTTGGAGAGCTTGTTGCTCGTCAATTCCGCGTTGGTATGCTCCGCATGCAGCGAAACGCAATGGATCGCATGAGCATGAGCGACATCGAGAATGTTACTCCTGGTCAGTTGATCAATGCTCGTCCGGTTGTTGCTGCTGTTCGCGAATTCTTTGCCAGCTCGCAGCTTTCACAGCTCATGGACGAAACTAATCCACTATCAGAGCTTTCGCACAAACGACGCCTTAGTTCAATGGGTCCTGGTGGTCTTTCTCGCGAACGCGCCGGATTTGACGTCCGTGACGCTCACCCAACACATTATGGTCGCCTCTGTTCTGTCGAAACACCTGAAGGTG
>JALRDG010000047.1 GCA_023257055.1 Candidatus Saccharimonadia bacterium
GAATAGGCAGATGAAAAGAGGGATTAGCTGGCGTACAGACGAACTTGCTCTAAGTAGAAAAGTACCTGCCTGCGTCGTACGTTCGGGTCGCCGAGGAACTTATCGCGCACGACCGTAAAATCGGCGTTGATTTCGATGGGCTGATCCGTGACTGCGTTATAGCCGGCAAACCGCGCAAGCAATACATCTTCATCTGACAAGCTAGTGTCGGTATTGTGCATGGTGCAGTCAAGTCGCTGAAGACGCAGGTTGCGGTCGCGTTCTGCGAGAGTCAGTGCAATTTTGGTTTGCAGCTCTCTACGGTATGCGACCGATGGCAGTTCACTCGGGAGTCCATACCAGACTAGTCGGATAGAAACATTTCCGGTGCGGCGAATAGAAAGGCTGGCATCAATGGCATCTTGCGCAATACAGTAGGCAATTGTGGCACAACGCTCACGAAATTCGCGATATGCGGGTATCTCCTCGGCACTCAGATTAGACATGTTTTTGTACCTCTTCTGTAAGGTGCATCTACGGACGTAGTTGATGGATATAATATCATGAATGTTTCATTGACGCCAGCGGATATATGTGGTTATATATGGTACGTACCTTTACAACCTCGAAAGATGGTGAAACGATGCAACAGCACGTTGAAAGTATCGACGATCTATTTGAAGCACGTCACGAAAAAATTCAGCGAAAAATCGAACTGCATGGTGAATGTATTCGGATATGCGAAGAAGCCCGAACCAAACAGGACGTCGTGGTCGAACTCTATAATGCCGGTATCATACCGCCGCCGCTCCGTGAGATCGCGGATAAACAGAGTCAGATCGATGCGCTCGAAGCCGAAATCGAAACGCTCACCGAGAGAATCATGCACTGGACACCGCCGTATCAGCGGCCCAACGGGCGAGTTTCTCGCTTGTTCAATCGTGTTCTTGCGCCGCACCCTGTGATGCCGGTGTACGAATACGAAAAGTCCCACGATGTGCCGAAGTATTTTTTTGGTCCGCTCTTGACGGTGATCGCGGTTATTGCGGCGGTCATTGCAATTTCGGTATTTATTCCGGAACTCGTTGTCAGTCCGATGAGTCTTTTTTTCTCCGGTATCGACCTGTTGATTCCTGGGGATTCGACCAGTAGTGAGACTACAACGGAAGGGTCGTCGGCTGTCGACTGGTTCTTCTTCGCTCTCTACGGCCTGGTGCTCGTATTGGCTGGTTTGGCAATTCGCTTCAGGCAAGGATTCGTGAAGTTCATCAACGCTGCGGCTCTCCATGAAGAACAGTGGTTCCGGGCTGGAGCAGAAAACTGGACGGCGCGCCAGCGCGTTTTCAGTTCGGTGTCCTTCGGATTTCTGCATATCGTCAACCTGATCTATCCGCTATCGGTGCTGATTGTGCTGTGTGCGGCCGGCGGTGTATTCATGGCGGTCTATCTGCGGCAGTATCGTCGCACCGGTAGCACCGAAGCGGCCACTCGTGCGGCAGGGAAGTTCCATGCAATGTACAACCTGTTCGCGCTTGGTTTCATGGTGCTTATTGCGCTCATCTATCTTCCGAGTTTCTTGTTGATGTAGGTAGTAGCCCTGCGCCCGAAAACACCTCGCGTGCCTTTCGTGGCGCGGGGTATTTTCGTTTGCAGTAAAAACCCCATGGTCATTATTTGCCATGGGGTTGTTTTAAGAGGGTGCACGGGGTGCTAACGATTATGCCAAATAGTTGCATATAGCTGTGCGTAATCTCCGAATTGGGTTACCTGCCATGTGCAGCTCACTGAAACTTTCCGGATGTCGACATCCATCTGCTGCAGTTGTCGCTTGATACGTTTTTCGAGACCGAGAAGGAGATTATGCATCTGCCCGGTGCCGTGAAGCGTTAGCGGATAGTCATCGGAAACGATATACACGCAGATCCAGTAACAACCGCGACCGCGGTCGTAATGGCTATAGTGCCGATAATTCGCATAAAACTTGCGTACTAATTCGCTGCAATGCACACCTTGGCGGGTTTTTGCGTGTCGACGCATCGCCTCAAGTGCTCGATGCTCGGCTGTTATTTTATGCACGGCTCCTTTTACACTACGAAGTGTGCTCCGAACGGTGGTGGTATTCATCGCTATCTCCTGTTTGTAGGTGCAAGCCGTAGAGCCTGGTGAGGATAGTAAACAGGATACTGTGAAATATGTCAAATCAGCAGTAGTATGCGGAATACTATTTACAAAACGCTAGCAATATGGTAAAATGCTCGAAGTGGTATTCGCCACGAAGCTTTACATCCAAGTAGAAAGGCAAGACTGTGTCTGCTTTGAAGAGTGACGTGTGGGAGCGCGGCGACTGTGTCGCGGAGTACATGCACGAAATGAGCTACCGGGGCTACATGTTCATGGTGTGTCTCTGGACGTGCGTGGGCATTGCCGCCAGTGCCGTCGCGGCGTACTACGCTCGCGACATCGACCTCGCGTCGTTCGGTACATGGGGGATGCTCGGATTCTCCATCGGCGTTCTGCTGGTGGCAATCTGCGGCACGCTCATTTCATCAGCCAGTGACAATCCGGCTGTTTCGATGCTCGGTTACGCATTGGTGACGATTCCGTTCGGCGTCCTGCTCGGTCCTATCGTGGCCAGCTACACCGCCGCTTCGGTTCTGAACGTCTTCATCCTGACGTTCGTCATCGTGGCCGTGCTCGGTACCGTCGGAGCGCTCATTCCGCAAAATCTGGCTCACTGGGGGCGTCCGCTCCTGGCTGGCCTGGTCATGCTGATTGTCGCACTGTTCGGCACTACGTTCCTGGCCGCGTTCGGCCTCCCGGTGAGCGGTCTCATGACCATGCTCGACTGGGTCGGTCTGTTCCTGTTCTCCGCACTGGTCGTCTACGACCTCAACCGTGCAGCGCGCCTGCCGCGTACGCAGGACAACGCCATCGACTCGGCGGTCGCCATCTACCTGGACTTCATCAACATCTTCATTCGACTGCTCTCGATCATGGGACAGAAGAAGTGATGTGAGGGTGTTCCGCGTATCAACGTGATACGCGGAACACCCCAACCCCTAGCACCTCATGTAGGTGCCTTTTTATATGAAAGAAAACACCCTGCATCACAAGAGATATAACAACCTCTTGTGATGCAGGGTGGGGCTAGAGAAGTCCAAACAGCTTCTTGCGTACAAATATTACTACGTCGATGCCGGTTCGGCTGTCGTACGGAAAGAACCGCAAGACACGAACACGTCGCATTCGCAACGAGCTGTGGTACTTTGCAAGGTATTCGTGTGCAATGATTTGTACGGCGCTCGCTACTAACGCCTCTCTGTTGGGCGCGTCGGCAATGTTAGACGATATTGTATAGCAGCGAATAGTGATCTGCTTCGTGTTGCGGCCGCGTTTTCGAATGGCTTGCTCTATCAGTCGCTCGATGACATCACGTTGGTTGCGAACGAAATTTCGTATTGCTAGCTCATCAGATGACACAGCGTGGCTATTGTCGCTATTCATAACTTCCTTATGGTAAGTGTTACGCGGAAACAATCATCGCGACGACCGCCCAGAACAGCCCGGCCCCCACTAGGAGTAGGCCGTTCACGAAGGGTTGATAGCGCATGCGAGGCTTGCTGCCGCGCTCCTTGTTGGCGACATACGTCAGGTATGCGCCGGCCGCAATGAAAATGACAGGGCATATCCAAAGGAATATACTCACTCCTTGGGCCTGGGCGACGGCATCTGCGCTGGCTGCAAGAATTAACAATCTGCTCAACTCCTCTAATGAAAGGTACGATACTAAAACTATACAATCATACATTGATATGGTCAATTAATGGATTTATTTGCAAAAGAAAACCCCGCCTGTGCGCATGTCTCGTTCATTGACAGGCACGAACGAGACACTTCCTTTCATGTTCACCACGACAGGGCGGGGATTTCAGGTGTATCTCACTCGTGCGATCTAACGGCTAGATGGCAAAAGCGGGTATTAGCGAGAAACGATGTAATGCGTGCGGAACGTAATGCTGTCGTGGCCGCGTGGGTCGTACTTGGCAGGCTCCCAGGTTACGGTCTCGATTCTATCGAGCCGAAGAGGTAGGCCTTGGCCGCCGATTCGCTTGTTGACTTCGTGGTCCAGTACGATGCACATCAGAACCTCGAACTGTGATCGTTGCAGGCCCTTCGGGTTTAGGTGGTAGGTGGTGTCAACGCTGAAATCACCGCCATCTTCTACTGAATTGGCTGCCCGGCGCAGATCGAACGTACGGGTTGCGATTCGCTGTGCGATTTCCGGTGCATGGGTATCGCGCCATTCGCAGAACGACTGCCAGCGCCGCTTTGCGGTCTTGGGCGAGATTCGATCGAGTAAATCCCTGGCATACATAGTTTCTCCTTAAATCGTAGTAGCGAAGCTACCGAGGTGCGCTTGCCGTATGTCACGACAGGTAGATATATTATACCACAATACTTCATATACTCAATACTTACGAAAAGTGTGTAAGTAAAGAGCCCCGCACTGTATGTAGTAGTGCGGGGCTGTGCCTATGGGGGCGTTGG
>JALRDG010000053.1 GCA_023257055.1 Candidatus Saccharimonadia bacterium
TCCCACTAACGAACGAACAGGCAACGAGCGTCGGTGTTGGAGCGTACATGAACTTCGAGGGTGGTTCGGTCTATTGGAGCTCTCAAACGGGTGCAAGAATGATCAAAGGTGCTATCCGTAATCACTGGCGAAACCTTGGCGCAGAAAAGTCATATCTAGGTTATCCAACGAGCGACGAATATGCGATTTCTGGCGGTATGCGGTCGAATTTCCAAAATGGGTATATTACTTGGAGTGCTTCGACTGGCGCTGTAACTGATCGTCGATATTAACTAATCATACCCTCGTGCTAGTAGTGCCTCGCGTGCTATAATAATCCCAAGCATAAGGTATATGAAAATTCATCATTTAAAGTTTCGACTAGGGCGCTCTACTGGGTTCGCATTGCCGACGGTATTGCTTTCTTCAGTTATTTTACTTGCCTTACTTATGGTCTCTGTGAGTGCTATCGCTTCACTACGGGTCGGGATGAATACGCAGTACTATGATCAACTTGCTCGTGCGGCAGCTGAATCTGGGGTAGCAAAGGTAAGCGCGTGTTTGGAAGCAAACGCCTACGTGGTTACGTGGTCCGAATCAAAGCCACTCACTCCTCAGACGGATTGCCAGGGAAATGTATTAGCTGGGCAAAGTGCGTATGTGCTCGAAACGGGCCTTGTTCGAACATCTTTCCGGGTTGGACTTCCGGAAACAAGCGCTCTCAACTCGTATGTCAATGCAAAGGCGGATGCAAAAGTTGAGATACTGCGCAAAGGTACAGTCACCCCTTGGCAGACGTACAGCAAGACGCTGGCAAATGTATCGCGTATGAACGACATACCAGTCATATCGGGTGGGTCCGGCTGGAAGGATAATGGCCATATTGTTACCGTACTAACAGCGAGTAGGCAGCTCTATGGTGCCGGTGAAAATATCGATACACAAATCACCGACTCCGGATCGCCGGCGAACATAACGAATCCTGTTAAAATGCAGCTCCCTCCAGGGGTGCTATCGATCAAGCAAGCGGTTACATCGGGACAAGGTGGATCGTTTGTATGTATAATTGGCGACAATGATTTAGTATACTGCCGCGGTGGAGGTGGTGGAGGTGGTGTCGATGGCACGACGGGCGCTTACATGCTCGAAGGAGTAAGGACATGGGCGCGGCTGCCTCTCCCGAGTGGTTTGCGAGCTAAGCAGGTTGTCGCTAACGCATTCGGTACGGATAGTGTCTGCGCATTAACGACAACTAATAGAGTATTTTGTGCCGGTCACAATTTATATGGTCGGTTAGGTGTCGGTTCGACTGACCAAAATATTCCATATGCGACGTCGCCAACACGGGAGGTGATTGCGTATGACGAAAACGGTGTCCGGCTGTACTTTAAAAAAGTGTATTCGAACATGGAAGTAACGTGCAGTATAGCAACCAATGACGATCTCTACTGTTCTGGTCCAAACGCTTATGGTAAACTCACTGGCCCAACTAGCGGCTCGAGTATCTATACGCCCATCCGATACTCTCTGCCTAAATACACTGGTTCCAATATCAAGCGTAAAATAGAAGATGTATTTATTCCGTATCATGGAGGTAATGGGGCGCACATGATGTATATCTTAGCGACCGACGGTACAATATGGGCGAGCGGAACTAATTCATACGGATCACTGGCGCCACCGGGTGGATCAACGACGTATTCGACTGGCAGCACGCAAACGCCGCATTTTTGGGGTAACGATGTCATGAGCCGCGGCGGATATGTGCAGTTCACCGCTAACGGTGTGACGAAATGTTTTGATAACGACAGTGGCGGAAGTGCGAATGGTAATATTATTCACCTTTGGACATGCAATGATTCAAGCGCAAACCAAGAGTGGATGTATACAAACGAGGGGCAGATATATAATCCGAGAACCGATAAGTGTCTTGATGTTCCTGCTCAGTCGGTTACGCTCAAGACGGCAGTGCAGCTGTACCAGTGTAACAATACACTAGGACAAAAGTTTGAGTGGCGTGAAGACGGCACCATTCGGTACATGAAAGATCCGACCATCTGCCTGGATATTCAGAGTAATAATGCCAGTGATGGTGTCCGAGTGCAAATTTACACCTGTAATGGTACGAATGCGCAAAAATTTATGCCGCAAAACGAGTCCAGTTTTGCATGGCGTGCAGGGATTATTGGTAGTCGGGAATTTTGTGCCATTCGCTCTGACTATGTAATTAGCGGTGCGGAGCGAGGTGGCGATATGCGTTGCGCTGGTCCAAACGAATATGGCCAGCTAGGTAACACAAGTAGTACACATCCTAGCTTAAATCACGAAGGCGCCTGTGTTGGGACTCCCGTTAATAGTCGTAATGTACTTCGATGGGGGGCAGCTACACCGACGGGTGGGTTTGAAAAAGTGGATGTCTCGAAGCTAACTTCGGAATGGCAGCAACAGTATAATTCTTTAATGGTAATTACGAAATCTGGTCGTGTGATGGGCTCGGGACTGAATCAATACGGTAAACTCGGAAACGGTGCACTGGGCGACGCGGCCAACAGCTATCGGCAGTGTGGAACGGTAGAATTTAAGCTTCCTGTCGGAGTGAAGGCGGTGAGTTTGTCGGCACGAGATGAATATACAGCATATGTTCTCGGTGATGATGGGAATATTTATGCTTCAGGGCGTAATAATAATGGTCAGATTGGCGACGGCACAACAACCGATCGCCATACGCCAGTAGTAATGCAAATACCTCGCACGACAACAACGTATTAAGCAGTGGTTTATGTCTGTTACAATGGTTTAGATGAAACTTCTTAATGGATTAGAACTTGCCGGCTTCATAAAAGAGCGCCAGGCAAAGCAGGTGCGGGCGCTTCGCCAAGCGCATAAGGTGTTCCCGAAGCTCGCTATCGTGCGTACGTCGGACGATCCGGTCATTGCTACCTATGTTCGCTTGAAATGTCGCTATGGCAAAGAAATCCTTATTGACGTAGATGATTATATTGTCTCGAATGATGAACTACGCGCTACTATTTTGCGTCTCAATGAAGACGAGTTGGTACACGGCATTATCATCCAGCTACCACTTGCCGACACAACACAAACCGACGAGGTATTGTCTCTTGTTGCGCCAGAAAAAGATGTCGACGGCTTAGGTAGGAGTCCGCAGTTTGACGCGGCAACTCCAACGGCAATCAACTGGCTACTTGCTGGGTATGGCGTTGAGCTTCATGGTAAATCTGTTGCGATTGTTGGCCAGGGGCGACTTGTTGGTGCTCCATTATCAGAAATGTGGGAAAAGTCAGGGATTGCAGTCGCGCGGTTTGATGAGACGACGTCGCTCGCTCAATTGAATACATGCGATGTAGTAGTGACGGCAACCGGCCAGCCAGAGCTTATTACGTCTGACATGGTAAAGATTGGTGCGACAGTGGTGGATGCCGGTACGGCGACAGATAACGGCCGGGTGGTTGGAGATGTTTCTACTGAAGTTCGCGAGCGTGATGATATTACGATCACGCCGGAAAAAGGTGGTGTCGGCCCACTAACAGTTGCTGCGTTATTCGACAACGTTATTACGGCCGCACAGCGCCGGATTCGTCGCTAATTTATTCTAGCCCGAGGGTTTCTTTGACGCGGGCAACGACCTGTCGCGGTGTTAGGTCTGCTTTTACGATATAGCTTTCAATACCAAGCTTTTCAAGCTCTTTCGGTGACTCTTCTTTGCCGAGATTCGTCAGAACGATAACTGGGATGTCTCGTCCCCAGCTTTCCTTGCGAATTTTTGCTAGCGCTTCTGGGCCATCCATTTCGGGCATTTGTAGATCAAGCAGGATGATATCGGGCTGAAAGTCTTCGACAAGCGCCACGCCTCGATTGCCATTGTCCGCAAGTCGCACGTCAAACCCGTCGGACTCGAACTTCATACGGTACATCTGGCTAATAACTGGGTCGTCTTCGAGAATGGCAATTTTGGTCATAGTAACAGTATATAATATCTGTACGTATTGTGATACAAGACTCGGAAGGGTGCACTAGTTGACATTTATGTGATTATGTAATAAAATAATAAAAAGTTTAAATCACGATAGGTGATTATTGCATGTATATGCATGGTGAGTGGAATGTCGATACGGTCAATTGAGCAGTTTAATCCTGGAGAGCATAATCTGAAACAAACCTCCGAAAATACAATCGGACTAGGTGACAATTTTTTTTTGAGTGAAGCTACGCCAGGCACTGACGATTGGTTGGCGATGGGGCGACTCCGTTCTGAGGTGTATGTTTATAACTGTCATTTTCTAGGCGAAGACGCTATAGATGAGAATGGTGCAGAGTATGACGAGTATGACGAATTTTCTAAGCACTTTATAGCCAAGAATGAAATAGGTGAGGTGGTGGGTACTGTTCGCGTGGTTTCTAGAGATGCCGAGGGCCTGCTCCCTGGTGAAAGGCTTTTTGATGCGAGTCTCCCCGAGGTGGCGCATGAGATTTCACGTATCATGGTAACTCCTGATTACCCAGTTGCCCAGAAGCCGCTCCTTAGTATGCTTCTTATGCGTGCGGCACTAAAGGAGACGGATACAAGTGACGCAAAGGTTTGTGCAGTAGTGGAAGAGAACTTCCGGCGATATCTTTCTAATATTATTGGGATAGAGACCACCGAGGTTGCTCCTAGGAGAATGATTGAAGAGTATAATACCGAGAATATACTGGTAACCATGCACCCTCGCCGCATAACAAGTCAGGTCCATTCTCGGGATGACCGACCTCGATTAAGGGGTTTCCCTGAAAAGCTAGCGCCTGCGTTTGAGCAAAATGCGACTGAGCGCGGTCTTGGAAGGGTTTCGTTGAGTAGTCTTATGGGTCCCAACTTCGAACAATTTAATCGTAACTTGGGGTTTATGAATTACGAAGAGCTGATACATCTGAGTGGCGCGTCAGTGGCTATTGCAGGAGTAGGTGGTGATGGTGGTGAGCTGGCAATTACTCTTGCTCAGATGGGGGTTGGAAACTTTCGTTTGGCGGACCCCGAGGTATTTGAGGTAGGTAATCTCAATAGGCAGGCCGGAGCATCGTATAAGACGCTCGGGCGGAATAAGGCGGATGTTATAGCTGAACAAATAAAAGATATAAATCCATACGCCCAAGTTGCAATTTATACCGAAGGCGTTAATGAGGATAATATTTCCGAGTTTATCGCCGGCAGCAATCTTGTTATTGATGAGACAGAATTTACGACGCCAGAAATCGGCACTATGATAGCCCGTGAGGCGAGGGGTAATAATCTACCGGTACTTATGGCTATGAATGTAGGTTTCGGATCATACGTCACGTCATTCAGTCCTGACGGGGTTAGTTTTGAAAAGTATTTAGGGCTAAGTGAAAAAATGACACTTGAAGAGATTAAAAATACTGAAGTTCCTATTTACCGCTGGGTACCCCACGTACCCTCGTATAGTGATATGAATATTTTTGCTAAAGTCGCCAGTGGCTCTGTAAGTACGCCGAGTGTCGCTCCAGGTGTTAAAATGGCTGCCGCTGATGCATCCGTACAGGCTATGGCGCATTTGCTTAAGGATATTACTCCACAGCGCGAATCATGGATTCGGTACGCACCAAAGGGCCGCTCATTCGATGCAATTGATGGCGTGCATAATGTACGAAGTCCACGCCTGCACTTTGGAAGAACTGCCCTGAAAGCGTTAATGCGCACTCATCTGAAGATAAATCCACCCGCCGGTTATTAATGTAGTATAATCGCTACATGAATATGCTTATGCTTCTGCTGCTTTTGGCAGTTGAATCTTGCTTTCTTGCGTTTGCACTTATAATTGTAAGGAGTGGACTAAAGAAGCGTCACCATAAATCGTTCCTGTTCTTTCTTGCATGTTTCGCTACGTGGACCAGTGTAAATTATGTGAGTAATTTACTGCACCTAGGGCATATGAATTTATTATTAATTAATTCTTTTTTGTTCATTATCTCTGCTCTTGGTCTGTACAGTATGTATGTATTTGTTACTGATGTGGTAGGTAGAAGTAGGTACACAGACAAGGCTATTGCGGTTGTTAGTGGTATTATTTCGCTTCTAGCATTTACGCCGCTGGTAGTTTATGACATTATCGAACACGACACCGCAATAGCAATAGAATTCGGTCCACTTGCATCAATTTATTTCATTGGAATCGTCACTGTAGCAGTCGCAGTGCTGACTAAGTTGATAAGCGGCGTGCGATCAGGAAAGAGCCGACAGAAAAGAGATCAGTCCAAGGTTCTATTGGGGTCGGTGGGACTGGCCGTTGTGACATTGACGATTACTAACGCAGTATTGCCGGTAGTATTTAACAACTTCGCTTTTACGGATATTGGCGTATTATGTGGCGCAATTATTATTGCAGGCACGGGATATGCGATGATTCACCATGGATTGTTTAGTGTGAAGATGGTCGCCTTTCGTGGGGTAACCTATCTATTAGTGTTAACGACTTTGATGGGTATATATCTTTCTATTATATTCTTTCTCTCCTTTCTTTTTAATGCGTCTGTCACTCCAGTGGACCAGATGATACCGACTATCTTCGCGAGCCTTTTAATCGCATTATCGTTCCAGCCACTTAAAAACTTCTTCGACAAGGCGTCGAACCGCTTTTTCTTTAGAAATGAGTATGATGCTGATGTTTTTTATGCTCAGTTGAATCAAATTTTAACAACCGCAACTGACATGAAAAAAATGTTGACACGGGTGTCTGAGAAAATAGCAGAAGCACTGCGTGCAGATCAGGTGGCATTTTACGTTATCGACGATAATGATGTGGTGCGAAGTGCAGGAACTCTCGGCTACAATAAAATGCCTCCAGCGGACATTAAGGCACTGAATGTGTACGTTGAAACAAACGGCGATGCTATTATACAGACCACTGCCTCCGGTAAGTACAGCGGTCATATCAAAAGGCTAATGCGAAGTAACGGGTATGTTATTGCTGCTCCGTTGGTGCAATATGAAAAAATAGTAGGTTATTTATTTTTAGGTAATCACAAGAGTAGTGGCTACTCTCCTCGTGATATGGGCGCTATTGAAACTATATCAGATAGTATTGTGATAGCTGTGCAGAATGCTATTTCAGTACAGCAGGTCCGTGACCTCAATGAGCATTTACAGCAACGCATCGACGACGCGACGAGTGAGCTGCGTCGCAGTAATGCGCAGTTGCAGCGACTCGATGAAGCGAAAGATGAGTTCGTCAGTATGGCGTCACATCAACTTCGT
>JALRDG010000056.1 GCA_023257055.1 Candidatus Saccharimonadia bacterium
GTTGATTCGCCTGTCGCTTGAGATGAACTTCGTTAATCACGTACTGCCGAGTGGCGGCGTAAGTGGGTTGTCGTACATGGGTTGGCGGCTAACTAAGCTTGGTGTGCCGCCTGGACGAGCGGCTATGGCACAAGTTGTCCGCTATTTCGCGCAATTCGCATCATTTATTATCCTGCTGGTCATTGCGGTAGTTGTAGTGACTATTGACGGCGCACTGAATCGCTGGATCATCCTGACGAGCTGTCTATTGATGTTTACGATGATATCGATTATCGCGACGCTTGCATTCGTGCTTCGCAGCCGTCGGCGAATTGCTAAGTTTTCATCGTTTTTAGCGGACGTCATTAATGGCGTGACTCGCAAAGTGACATTTGGTCGACGAGTCCAAGCAATCAGCTATATTCAAATTGATAATGTTCTTGAGGATCTTCACAAAGATTAAGGATTGCTTCGACGTGACAAGAAGCTGCTGCGTGCGCCGGTTGCCTGGGGTATAGTAGCAAATATAGCTGATGTTGCGCTATTTTTTGTCGCATTCGCATCGCTCGGCGTTATCCCAAATCCGGCACCGATACTTATTGCCTTCGGTGTTGCCAGTATTGCTGGGCTGGTTGTCGTGACGCCGGGTGGAGCGGGTGCGTACGAGGCAATCATGGTGGCGTTTCTTGGTATTGCCGGCATCAGCCACGGTACTGCCCTGGCGGGTGTATTGTTGGCGCGAATAATATTATTACTATTTACGATTGGGGTGGGCTATTTCTTCTATCAACATGCCCTTATAAAGTATGGAAAAAAACGAAAACGTCTTTAGTGTCAGCGACTATGTCGCCATAACAAATCAAACGCTGGAATATGCATATCCGAACGTTTTTATTGAGGGCGAGGTGGCGAGCTTCAAGGTAAATCAAGGAAAGTATGTTTTCTTTGACCTCAAGGATGCAGGGGCGAGCGTGGGCTGTTTCATGACGGTATGGCAGTTACGTATGCCGCTCGAAGACGGCATGAAAGTAGTTATTTCAGCCACGCCAAAGTTGACGCCGTGGGGGAAATTTAGCTTGACGATCAAAACGATCCAGCCAAAAGGCGAGGGAACGATCAAGAAGACATTTGAACTATTAAAGGCTAAGCTGGAGACAGAAGGGCTGTTTTCTCCGGAGCGTAAACGCCAGTTGCCAGAACTGCCAACGTATGTGGGAATTATTAGCAGTACGCAGGCAGCTGGATATGCCGACTTTGTGAAAATTGCTGAACGCTGGGGAGGCGTGCGGTTTGATGTGGCGCATGTACAGGTGCAGGGCGCGGTGGCTGCCGATCAGGTTATTGCTGCGATAAAATATTTTAATACACTCGAAACACTACCTGAAGTATTAGTGATTATTCGAGGCGGCGGTAGTGCCGATGATTTGGCAGTGTTTAACGATGAGATGCTTGTCCGTGAGGTAGCGGCAAGCCGAATTCCAACACTCGTTGGCATTGGTCACGAGGTAGATACGACACTGGCAGAGCTTGCGGCCGATGTACGGGCGGCAACGCCAAGTAATGCCGCGCAGATACTACTGCCTGATAAAGAAGAGCTGCGGCGATCGGTGCATTATTCCTTGCAATCGATTCTGCCGCGCATTGAACGATCGGTTGGAGAGCAAAAAACGCTCGTTCATCGGAGTTTAACTACGGCTTACGAAGCAATTGAGCGTCGTCATGACGAATACGTACACGAGCTGGCGAACGACCGTCGGCTTCTCGCTGAACTTAATCCACATAAAGTACTCGAACGCGGTTATGCGATGGTACGAGGAGAAGTAGGCGTAGGTGAAAGTATCAGCATCGAAACAAGATTGAATTATATTGAAGCGGAGGTAAAAAATGTCAGAGAAAAATAACACTACTATTCAAGAAAAAGTTGCACAACTCCATGAGCTTGTGGCGTGGTTTGATGGTGATGATTTTCAACTCGAGGAAGCGTTCGATCGATTTAAGGAGGCAGAAAAACTGGCTGAAACAATAGAATCAGACCTTGATACTATGAAGAACGAAATTACCATCCTAAAGAAGCGCTTCGATACTGAGTAATCGATGGCGGTGATATTGGCAATTACAGGAGGGGTTGTACTGTTATTTCTCATTACGGCATTGCGCGGTGCACCGTACGTGCCGACGCACCGCTCGTCGCTTTCGATACTGTTTGATGAATTGCTGCCAGTTTCCGAAAAAGACCTCGTGGTGGATATCGGCTCTGGCGATGGCGTAGTGTTGCGAGCGGCAGCCCAGCGCGGCGCACGGGCACTGGGGTACGAACTTAACCCTGTGTTGGTTGGTATTTCAAAGGCGTTATCAATCCGATACGGTATGCGCGTGACGATAAGATTCGCCGACTTCTGGTTGGTGGAATTTCCGCCCGAAACGACTGTCGTTTATACGTTTGGCGAGACTCGCGATATTGTAAGAATGTATCAAAAAGTTGCCAATGAGGCTGTCCGTTTGCAGAAAACGATTCATTTTGTCAGCTATGCCTTTACGATTGACGGCGTAACGCCGATTCGGTCGAAACATGCCATGAATGTCTATCGAGTATCTCCGAGTAGTTCCTCTTTACAGGGGGAGTAAGCGCAAGTATAATAACGGCATGACATACGCGTATCGCTCGAACGAGACCGGCGCCGCCAGCGGCTGGATGATCTCGACTATTAGTTTGCTGGTGCTATTTTTAGGAGTAGGGGCGTTCGCCATCTGGGCGTACGTAAACTATAGTGAACAAAAAGGCTTTAATGACCAAGATATTGCCTTAGCGCAAGCCGAGGCAAAGCGTGACGAGGCAAAGCGTCTTGAAGAGGATTTTGCTGAACGCGAGAAGAATCCACGGCGAGAATTTGTTGGGCCAACCGAATACGGCCGCTTATCATTCGACTACCCAAAAACCTGGAGTGCCTATGTGTTGAACGACGGCAGTGACCGTAGCCGATACGAGGCATATCTGCACCCGATTGTGATTCCACCGCTTGATCAAGAAGATAGCCGTGTTGCTCTACGGGTACTGATTCTCAATGAAGATTATGAGCAGGTGATCGATGACTATGCTGATCTTGTAAAAAAGGGTGATTTGCGCTCAAGCAACATCGAAGTTAATGGTAATAGTGGCGTACGCCTCGATGGTGCGTTTGATAAAAATATCCGCGGCTCAATGGTAATTCTTCGAGTACGAGATAAAACCGTCACCTTGCGGACCGATGCTGATACCTTCCGTCCAGACTTCGACGAAGTTCTAAAGACAGTAAATCTTAGCCTCTAGCCTGTCGCCCCTCACGACTTTCGTGGTACACTGAAAGTACATGAGCACAGAGGAGAGGTATGCGAGTCGGGTAGGGGCGACGCCGTCAGAAAAGTATATTTCTGATAGTGGATTTATCGCTGCCGCGCATGAACTAAAAGCGCCACTTGCTTTAATCCGTCAGCTGGCGTTTCAGCTGGAGGATGACACTGTTTCTGCCGCGGAGAAAAAACTTTTTGCCAGTAAGGTACGGTTGTCTGCCGAAAAAGCACTTCGTGTAACGACTGACTTAACAAAGGCTGCTCGCCTTGAGGATGCGATGTTTACGCTCGAGCCGGTCAATGCCACTGCGATTTGCAAAGAGGTGCTTTACGAACTACAGGAGTATGCCGCCAGTCGTGGTAAAAAATTGCAAGTCCAAGCTGGCCGATCATTGCCCCCCGTCATTGCAAATCATGACTTACTTCGTCGTATCGTGACGACTTTTTCCGATAATGCGTTGGCTTATGGTGGCGACACGATATTACTTGACGTGAAACGTGGCCGCGACGGCGTGGTGCGCATTGCCGTACGGGATTATGGCCCTGCGTTGTCGCTTTCTGATTACTACCGAATAAAAAAACAGCTTTCGCGTCCGCAGGCTGTTCATGCTCGACCGCAAAGCAGTGGTCTTGGTTTGTATATCGCACATCAGTTCGCACATTTGATGAGCGGAAATATTGGCATTATTCGCCATCGCGACGGCGTATCGTTCTATGTGGACATGAACGCGTCGACGCAGTTATCACTGTTATGATCTCCCTGGAAAATAGGCGGGCAGTGATCGTTGAGGACGACGAATGGTTTGCCGAGCAACTAGCAACGATAATGAAGAAGCAGGGAATGAACTGTCAAACTGCATCATTTGCAGACGAAGCGATCGCAAAAATCGATACACGTCTACCTGACGTTATTTTGCTGGATATGCTGCTGACCGGATCGACCGGCCTTGTGCTACTCCATGAGCTGCAGTCGCATGACGATCTGGCGCGTATCCCAGTTATTGTCTGCAGTGCAACGGCTGATATGCTTGAGCAACCCATGTTGGCTGCTTACGGCGTTCGAAGGGTTATCGATAAAACGACCATGCATCCCGACGACGTCCTCGCAGCGGTACGGAGCGTGCTGGCATGAACACCGAACGTACCCGAGCCATTGTGTTGCGAAGAACGAACTACGGGGAGGCGGACCGAATATTGCAGCTCCTGACGCCATTGGGTCGCCGCAGTGTGATGGCGCGTGGCGTGCGAAAGGAAAAGTCCCGGTTAGCTGGCGGTATTGAGCTGTTTGCCGTATGCGACGTAGTGATGACCAAAGGCAAGGGTGATCTGTCTATTCTCACCTCAGCGCGGCTCGTGCATTTCTACCGGCACATTATGGAAGATTATGATCGGATGGAGTTTTGTTATGAAGCGATGCGGCACGCAGCTACGGCTAGCGAAACGGTCGATGAACCCGAGTGGTTCGATGTGCTTTCCGAAGTACTCATGGCGCTCGATGCCAAAACTATTCCTCTAGCACTGACGAAAACCTGGTTTTACTTGCATCATAGCGCGCTGCTTGGGCGAGAGCTCAGTTTGACGCATGATATTGCTGGTGCGCCGCTTGAGAAAGAAGCTCGTTATCAATATGATGTATCGGAATCTGGTTTGCGGAAATCTCCCTCTGGGGAGTTATCGGCGGCACATATTACGCTCTTACGTCTCATCAGCGTAAAGCCGCTCAGCGTGCTGGTCCAGATTGGTGGAACCGAGGCGGTGGTGGGCGACTGCTTAATGGTTGCGCGTCAACACGCAGCGCTGTAAAAAACGCCCCTTTGTTACGGATATAATATTCCTGTAACAAAGGGGCGTAGTGCCTACACGGGTCGGATAGCTCTTGTTAGCTGCATGAGTAAAAGCTGCGGTTTGGTGATAACACCTTCCTGTAGCAGCGTATCTGCCATCTGCGGTGCATCCCACATCTTCAGATGAAGGGCGACACGCAGGCAGAATAGCTGCAGCTCCCGAAGGCGCTGCTTTTGGCGAGCCGATAGGCTGTAGCGTGCCGTTTTCGCTGCTTCGTGTCTACGAATCGAATCTTTCCATAGGCGCCGAGTTACTAGTGTTTTGGTTGGCGTCCTGTCCATCCATGTCACGCCATTACTGGTGTGCATACGGCTTGGAGCTTGCTGTGCTTTCTTCAACCCGGTTTGGTACCATTCCTTCAGGTAGGGACCGAGCGGAGCGGGTAGGCGAAGCAAGTCGTCGATTGTATAACAACCGTTGTCGGACTGCGCCAGTACGCGCTCGACCATTTCGTAGGATTTTTTGTCTAAGGTACGTGCCACAACGACTCCTTTTGTGTCTGCGAGCAGTAAGTGAGAATACTATATAACTAACGCTTCCATATTGCAATACATTTCTGCGCTAGAGAAACAGAGTGAAAATTGCTATAATAAAAGAATTATGGCTAAAGAAATGAAAAACGAACGAATGGAAGCGATCGTCAGCTTGGCAAAACGACGCGGCTTTATTTATCAGGGTAGTGAAGTCTATGGAGGTCTAAGCGGTACATGGGATTACGGTCCGCTTGGCGTTACGCTAAAACGTAAAATTATGCAACTTTGGTGGCAGCATTTTGTCGAATCTCGCGACGACATGTATGGCGTCGATGCGGCAATTCTCATGAACCAAAAGGTCTGGCAGGCAAGTGGCCACGTCGACACGTTTGTCGACCCACTCTGTGAAGATACCGTCAATCATCGTCGGTTTCGCACCGATCATATCTTAAAAGACAACGGTGTCGATCCGGATGGTATGACCATGGAACAGATGGATGCAATGATTGCAGAAAAGGGAATCAAGAGTCCAGACGGCAATCCACTGAGCGAATCGCGTACATTTAACATGATGTTCAAAACGCATGTTGGTGCGACATTTGACGAGAAGTCGGTCAGCTATCTTCGCCCAGAGACGGCACAGGGAATATTCACGAATTTTAAAAATGTCGTCGATAATTTTTACCCCGATCTTCCATTCGGGCTGGCGCAGCAGGGCAAGGCTTTCCGTAATGAGATTAGCCCACGCGACTTTATCTTCCGCTCACGCGAATTCGAGCAAATGGAGATCGAATATTTCGTTCATCCAGATAAGTGGGAAGAAGCTTTTGACGAGCTGCTTGCTGAAACGCATACTTTCTTGGAGTCACTTGGTCTTTCAAAAGAAGCCATTCACGAACTCGACGTGCCGGAGCAGGATCGTGCGCATTACAGCAAAAAGACAATCGATATTGAATACGACTACCCAATTGGCAAAGAAGAGCTGATGGGGATTGCCTATCGAACAGATTTTGATCTCGGTAATATTCAGCGCGTTAGTGGTCGCAGCATGGAGTATACCATCAAGGGTACGAATGAAAAGTTCATTCCACACGTTATCGAACCGAGCTTCGGTGTCGAACGTGCGCTGATGGCAGTACTTTCAAGTGCGTACCGAGAAGATGAAGTGAACGGCGAAAAGCGTATTTACCTCGCACTTCCTGAGCACCTTGCGCCAGTACGATTTGCCGTTTCGCCACTTCTGAAGAACAAGCCAGAACTAGTAGAAAAGGCACGAGAGGTTTACACGCTTCTAAAGAAAAAGTATGGCAACGTCATGTGGGATGACAATGGCAATATTGGTAAACGCTATCGTCGTCAAGACGAAA
This sequence comes from Candidatus Saccharimonadia bacterium, assembly GCA_023257055.1. Classification (GTDB taxonomy): domain Bacteria; phylum Patescibacteriota; class Saccharimonadia; order Saccharimonadales; family Saccharimonadaceae; genus JALRDG01. Next base: position 6,992 of record JALRDG010000056.1, read on the forward strand.
TTGGTACGCCGCACTGTGTGGTCATTGATTTCGATAGCCTTGAAGATAACAGTGTGACGATTCGTGACCGCGACACTACCGAACAACGTCGCGTAAGTATTAGCGAGCTGTAACATGCCGAGTATTTTCGACGGATTTTGGCGAATGGTGAAGGGTGAGCCGCTATTCCAAACGGAAGACGCATCGAAGCAGGCCGAAGGAGATACGACCAAGCCGCAGCAGGTATCGCAGCCGATTGTGCCGCAGCCTATTACGGCACCACAGTCAAAGCCACTACCGTATGTAGCGATTACACGATGGGAGCACGAATACCATGGCGATAACTTACAGATAAATCTGACACTTCGTAATAATTCGCAAGAAACTATCGAACTTGATCGATTGCTTTTCTTGGGGCAAGAAAATGATCTCGACGAAGTGCTAGATCCAGGTGAGGCACGCGAAATAAAAGCATACTATGGCGACAGCCTTAGTAGCGGGTCGTATACGAAAGCAGAGCTTTGGTATAAGGATTGCGATCGTAATGCATTCGGCAGTTTACATACGGTAGATTTCCATTTGAATCGTGAAGGGAAGTACGAAGTTTCTCGTTTTCATTTTCTCGCACCAGTGCGTAAGTACCGGTAAACCAGTCTCTAATTGACTTTATCCTTTCAATATGCTAATGTATGTATAATGAATCCAGAAAACAAACACGCCTCTGATCAAAATATACGCATAGAATCGTTTACTCCTGCACTATCAGTAGGGAATGAGCGCATTAACGAGGCATTTAACCCTGATCGCGCTCGTAAACTACTTGCATCATTTGCTCTTATATCAAGAGAAATCGACCTATATCCACCGAAGGGTGCTATCGATAGGGCAGAGAGAATGTATGATAAATTCGAAACGTCGACGGCTGCTGACCGGCGAGTAATGGTAATGTCTAATGAATCTGGTGAAGTTTTAGGAGCTGCGGAAGTTCGGTATACTGTCGATGCGGGTAAGGCGGACATTGACGCGATCGCTATTGATACTAAGCGACAGGGCGAGGGCTTAGGCGGACAGCTTTTGGAGGAAATAGAGCATTCAATCGAAAAAGAGGGTGGACATACAATCGAACTTGAGGCTGCTATCGATACAAATACGGCACGCCTGAATGAATGGTATCAAAAGCGTGGGTATGATCTTTTATCGAGCGATAAATCAAGCTATTCGCCTCATCCGAAATTCTATAAGCATATAAACAAAAAGTCACAGTAAGAAAAACTCCTGATTGCATGGCAAGTATATTGCTACATACATCAGGAGTTTTGAGTTGGAAGGAGCGTGTTCACGAAATGGACGATGGGGTACGCGTGGCGGCAAGTTCAGTAATCTTGTCGGGCCGGTAACCGTACCAGTGCTCGGTTGGCGTCTCGACGACCGGAACCTGCTGGTATCCGAGGCTGAGGACATAGGCAAAAGCCTGCTCGTCTTTGGATACGTCGATAACATCGTACGCAATGCCTTTTTTGGTCAGCGCGCGATAGGTTGCATTGCACTGCACGCAAGAAGGCTTGCTATAGACAGTTACTGACATGATGTCTTCTTTCGTTTTTGGCCTACGTATAGATAGGCGGCGAACAAGATGTGTTCAAAATGATACAGGCTTACTATGTGGAAGCTTGCTACCCTCACTTCGAAACTAGTCTTAGCATAAACGACTCGGGCATGAAGATAAAGTCTTGACTTGTAGCGTAGAGATGCTACTTAGCGGCGCTATATGTGGCAATTAGCGCGATGAGCGTCGATTGCGAAAAGCGGCGAGACTAACGACAGTTGCCATGTCTTGCTGTGCCGTATCTACTGTGGGCAGTAATTCCGCTGAGGTTTCGTGTGATTTCAGTGTGATGATAGTTGAAACTGGTGTATCATCGTATTTGTCTATAGGCAAATGAGAGGGAAGGATCGCCTTGTCGAGTTGCGCTGCGGCAACGCCATATGGGAATTCTTGATCAATGGCAATAAGGCCAAGATAGGTAGAGATGAGTTCTGAAAGGATGAACTTCTCTGAAGCATGCTGGGTTTGCATATCTTCATATGTTCGCATGAGGCTAGCGCTAAAGAGGCCGTCTTTGTATGTGGCGACGTCAGCAAAAAAGCTTTCGAGAGTTGGGGTAGTAGCTATTTCTGGAGAAGTCTGTTCATGTTTTCTTCGGTACGAATCAAGGCGGGTGATATTGTCCATGTGTGTTTATAATAGCATAAAGTTTATGTTTAGTCAACTGTGCTATACTGATTTCATTATGAAAAAAGTACTGCTCCTCCAATCACGCCCGGAAGATGTCGCCTCAGATAATGAATATGAAGCATTCTGTACGCTGGGTGGGATCCCGGAAGAGATGCTGGTGCGAGTGCGAATGGATCAGGCGGAGCTGCCAGATATCAATCTGGATGACTATTCAGCGGTTATCATGGGGGGTGGCCCAGCAAATTTTTCGAACGCAAAAGGCAGAAAGACTTCTATGCAGCGGGCGTTCGAGCCGTGGCTGTTCGCCTTACTCGAGCGTATTACTAAAGAGGATAAGCCGTTTTTTGGTGCCTGTCTTGGGTACGGTGCAATGCAAATGATACTAGGTGGTCGCTTAAGCTTCGATTATGGCGAGCCAGTTATGGCGGTCGAAGTGACGAAGACGCTCGCCGGACAGTCCGATCCACTTCTCGCAGGTATACCTGAAGAATTTTTAGCTTTCGTTGGCCATAAAGAGGGGGCGTTCAATGTCCCTGAGCCTGCTGTTGAATTGGCTCGATCCGCCACCTGTAGTCAGATGCTCCGTCATGGCAATAATGTGTATGCTACGCAGTTTCATCCCGAGTTAAACGGCCCAGGGCTGGCTCTACGTATAACGACCTATCGAAATGCAGGCTATTTTCCACCGGAACATGCTGATGAGCTGACGCGAATGGCAATGGAAACAGACGTTATCTGGCCAGTACAGATACTGAAAGCATTTGTCGACCGATACATAAAAGCCGACGATTATTAATCGCCGGCTGTCAGGAGAGAGGGGGTGGTCGCTTACTTCGAGAACTTATCTTTCATCTTGTTGGCATCGGACATATCGAGCTTGTCATCGCCGTTTTGATCGGCTTTGTCTTTTAAGTGCTCAATGTAGGAGCGGTGACTTTCATCGCTTTGTGATGATGAGTGGTCATTACTCTTCTTGTCGGCAAAATCCTTTGCCTTGCTTTTCATGTCATCGATCAGACCCATGATGTATCCTCCTTAGTTGTATGCTCTATTGTAATAGGCTGCTTCTAGGGGGTATGTAAGATTGTTCACAGCGGACTTAAAAGTGCCACAAGAAAAGCTCCGGCCGCGTCCTTCCAGTGGTAACCAGAAGTAAGCGGCCGGAGCAAATGGACATATTTTTGTAAAATAGGGGTCCGTGTTTTCTCTCCTTGGCACCGGTAAGAGAAAACATTCAAATTGTGTCACGTAAAAACGCTCACGTCAAGCAAAAGGGGTATAAAATTCACCGTTCTCTGGTGGTGTACAATAAGGATATGATTATTTACTACACCGACGGGAGTGCCAGCCCGAATCCTGGCCCAGGCGGATATGCCGTCATTCGCGATCTTCAGCCACGAATTCTAGGTAGTGAAGATGGTACGACGACCAATATTCGCATGGAAGGAAAAGCAATCGTAGCGGCACTGAAGGATGCCAATGGCGAGCCATGTGAAATTTACACTGACAGTGAGTTTTGGATTAATGTTATTACAAAATGGGCACCTGGCTGGGAAGCAAAGGGTTGGAAAAAGAAGGGCGGTGATATCAAGAACCTCGATATCGTGCAAGAAGTATATCCGCTCTATACGCAGTCGAACGCAACGCTTATCTGGGTCCGCGGTCACGAAGGGGACGAAGGGAATGAACTGGCCGATCAGTGGGCGAACAAAGCGCGAATGGGCGAACGCCTGTAAATGCTGATTCTCCTGACGCCGTCCAAGACAATGGATTTTGTCAGCCCGGTACCGTTTGCTCATACGCTTAGCGAGCCGGTGTTTATTCATCAGTCGGAAAAGATCCGCGCTGCCGTCGGCAAACTGCAACTTGATGAGTTGAAAGCGGTAATGCGCGTGAGCGATCGGCTTGCTCGCGAAATTCAATCGCTGTATCGAACGCCTGCTCGCGATAAGGCGGCGTTTTGGGCGTATACGGGCGATGTCTACCGAGGGCTTCAGGCGCCCAGCATGAGTATGATGGATGGCGATTGGGCACAGGAGCATTTTTTGGTGCCAAGCGCCGTCTACGGCTTGCTACGACCGTATGACGCTATTCGGCCGTACCGTCTAGAAATGCAGGCGAAGTTGGCAGTAGATGGAAACGCAACGATGTACGAATTTTGGGGTGAAACGCTAGCCAGGTACGTACAGGCACGCGAACAGCAGCCTCTTCTCGTCCTGTCGTCGGACGAATACGCCCGTGCGGTGACGCGATCGCTTCCTGCGTCATGCCAGGTGATTACGCCGCAATTCTTTGACACGAAGCCGGATGGCACCGTAGGGCAGGTGCCAATCTACAGTAAGCAGATGCGCGGAGTCATGGCGCGTTGGGTAATAGATAACCGAGTAGAAGACCCGGCGCGATTACCGGCGTTTTCGGGACAGGGCTATATGTATGATGCCGTAAGAAGTGCAGAAGGTGCACCGGTGTACACACGAAAGCATATGAAGCCGCTCGATCTGCCGACGAAAGCTGGTTTGCAAAATATTCGCTAGCTGACTATACTTACAGGCATACAAACTAATATCAAGAGCGCGACGAGGGACTGGCCCGACGACTCGCCAGCAACCTGCCAATAAAACGGTAAGGTGCTAATTCCAGCCTGAGGCTTCAGGAAAGATATGTTTCGAATGGAACTCCTTTCTTGAGGCCGTCAGGGCAGATAGAAGGGAGTTTTTATGTCTGCTACTACCATCAACTACCGCGAATACCGCAC
>JALRDG010000113.1 GCA_023257055.1 Candidatus Saccharimonadia bacterium
GGCGAGACTGTTGCGAAAACTCATCCTAGATATAGTTATAGATATAGTTAGCTCTAAAACTGGAGGGACTACAAAGTTCATTAATCAAAGAGATGAATATTATTTACTTAGTACCTATTTGGGTGAGAACTATAGAAAAGAGTTTACCGACGCCCTAAAAGACTATGTAGATATGGGCGGTTTCAAATACGCTATATACACAAACAAGATCTACAAGAGTATTTTTAAAGAACATGCCCAGGAGTATAAGCGCATCCTTTCTCTTAAAAAGGATGATAATGTACGAGACACTATGTATGCAGAAGTCCTGACTACTATATCTATGTATGAAACGGGATTGGCCAACGAGATAAAACAGTGTAGCGAAAAATTAAAGCGAAAAATTTATCCATCAGAGTTGGATGATATCTTTGTTGAATTTGAACAAAATCCAGCTTGGAAGCCGCAAATTGAAATGGCACGAATGAAGATGGCAAGTCGAGATTACGGCTTGAGGTCCGCACTGCATAGCGGATTATCAGAGTACATTACACCTCTTGATACGGCTGACTTTGAAAAATTTCTTGGCGAGAAAAGCATGGAATTATCTAAGAGGATTGAACAGCATAAGGATGTCTTCAAAAGATTAAAGGATAAGTAGGTATTACGAGATGGACGATGTAATATACGTAACCGTTCGTAGTGCAATCGAAGAGCACAATAAAGCCCTGGAGGTGTCGGGTGGTACGGTCGGTGTTTTAAACGAAGGACTCCTAATAAGCAGTGTAGAGTTTATACAGCATGATGGATACTACCCTACTTTTATTGATAAATTAACTCATTTGATGTATTCAATTACAATGAATCATTGCTTTGTTGATGGCAATAAGCGTTCAGCGATATCTATTAGCTCGCTATTCTTGAGTTTAAATGGTTATAGTGGCCTAACAGATGCGTTTATAGTTGAGATGGAGAATATTGTAGTGTGTGTGGCGCGCGGAATTATTTCTAAAGGCATGCTCGCTGAGATACTATCAGATTTCTTGGACTCAGGAGAGGTTAATGAGTCTATTAAGTTGTTGATTATTGCTGAAATTCGCAAGCTATCGAAAGATAACTAATGCACCTACAAGGATACCTTAAGTTCATATATTAAGCAGGAGCGTGATAGATCTTTGAATGAAAGTCAGCTATACTAATAGTGCTAGTGTTTGCAATCATTAGTCGACTACGTAAAAATGGTGAGGCATCATGAAAAACAGCGTAAACTATGAATCTGTAGCAAACTACTTTATTAGTCTGTCGAATGAGACAGGAAACTTAATTACGAACTTGAAGTTGCAAAAGCTTGTGTATTATACGCAAGCTTGGGCGCTTGCCATTAACAACGAAAAGATATTTGATAGTGATTTCGAGGCATGGGTTCACGGTCCTGTACTGCGTGAGCTATATGCTAAATATAAAAAGTTTCAATGGAAACCTATTGACGAGAATGTTGGGGATTCTATCGAGATACTAGCTAGCATGCCTGAAGACGTGCGGTCGGTAGTAAAAGAGGTCACCGATGAATATTTTGGCCTATCTGCCTATGAACTCGAGAGGTTGACTCATGCCGAAGAGCCATGGATTAAGGCTCGTAAGGGCGTTGAGGCAAGCGAGTTGAGTAGGAATATTATAAGTAAAGACTCAATGCGTAGCTATTACGGAAAACTCGTAAGAACCTAGACGATGGGTGGACGTATTAATAGAGGGCGCGCTACCTCGAAGTCTAGTAAAATCAATTCTTCACATAACCAGGATATATTAAATGCTGCAGAGCCTAACGTAAGCTTCTCCTTTAAGTATTTTAAAGTTGATGAAGAATTTCATATTGATCACGAGAAAGAGTACTTCCAAAAAGTTATATATAGGCTAAGAGACCTATGTGGCAATACGAGATCTCAACTACTTTCTAATAGGAGCTCAGCCCTACGATGCCACCCGATAGATTGGTCTGACAATAGAGTGAGTCGTGTCGGTTTTGACATACCAAATGAAGAAGATCTGTGTGCTGAGACCTACCAAGTGAGTGTCTCTGGTAACGAGTACGGAAGGTTGATAGGTTTCTTTACAGAAAGTGCAACTTTTAATCTAGTATGGTTCGACAGAGAGCATAAGCTATATCCTGGCGATCTCTAATTTAGTGACAAGGGAAACGATTTGATAGGGTCGTGGAGGTGGTCTGATTTAGTTGCAATATCTGCTTCTATTCAGTTGTCAATCTGTCCCTAGTTCTGTGTAAGTAGGCATACTAAGACTTTCGATGCGTCCTTAGGGTCGCTCTTGCGCCGCTAGACGAGGAAATAGGCGCACAAGGACCTGGTGGCGAGAGAATGGAATCACCCGTAGGTTAATAGTGTCGAAATAATCAAGTAGCTTAATCGGTGACTAGAGGATTTAGAGTTGGGTGGTCAATATATGGAGGTTAATAAGGGGGTGTAGATAATGCTAAGCTTTTCATTATTCAGCCTGAAATCTTTTGGAGTCGAACAAGTACTCCAGTTACACTAATAGTCCAGCACCTACTCCTTTTAAACGGTGCGGTATATGACTGTGATAAAGGTTTTGGAACCGTCAAATTGGCGGAATCTTATCTGTTAATACAAAAATTAGCGCCCGAAGACGCTAAAAATTCAACTTTGGTAGCAGCGACTGGGATCGAACCAGTGACCTTAGGCTTATGAGTCCTACGCTCTAACCGACTGAGCTACGCTGCCATACACAGGCATGGACAATTGTAGCAAACTATAACACATATTTCTAGGGGTATGTGGGCTAAACTTGGTCGCTGGAGCGAGACTTGCGGAAGGAGAAGTCGAGCATGTCGACACTGGTAGTGTCAAAGAGGTCGGCCTCGTCGTCGTTTAGGCGAACGCTTACGGCAAGGTCGAAGTTCGCATCGGGGCTATCAGGCAGGAATTGCAGCATGTAGTCGCGAGCGGCATCGACTTGGTCGTCGGAGCTTTCATGTGGGCGGACGATATCATGTTCTTTTTCAGTAATAGAAGCGACTTCGCCGTCGAATAGTTCTTGTTCATACGACTGATGACTAAACGCATTTGCTTGGGCGGTCATAATAATGTGCCCGATGATGCGACGAAAACGGTCGTACGCGGCAGCTGGCTGTTGCTCGGCAAGCTGGGTGAGCGTAAGTTGATCGTAGGTAAGGGAATCTTGCTGCAGGATATTGAACTGGTCTACGGACATTTCGACGTCAAGCCGTGGCGGTAAGTGTTCGCGCGTTGTTTTGGTAAAGAGAATGGATTCTGACATGATCTTGCCCCTCGTAAGCTGATGGGCTGAGAATAGCATGAGCCGAAACCATTGTAAATAGGGCAATTGAGCCGGCGGCTAACCGGTGCTATACTAGAGGTACTTCCACACGATACTCACTGGCTCTTCGCGGTTAAGCGTCCCTCGTGATCGGATCATTCATCGTCTACGGATTTTCGCTAGAAACGGGCAAAAATACGGGCGAACAATTCTATAACCGTTTCTCTACAGTAACCTAGAGGAATTTTAACGATGAATGACGAAACTTTTTTGAACGAGCGGGTACAGGTAATCGCCACCTTTGGCGAGGGGTTGGAGCTGTGTGTTCCGCGCAAGTTCCGGCGTGCAAGCGGCCGCGAGATAGACGTGACGAAACTAGGCTTGCGACATCCGACAAGTGCTGGCTTACGGACGATTCATGTATTTGACGTAACGGACGGCGGGACGGACTACCGCTTGGAATTTGATACCGAACGTTTGACGTGGCATTTAACGAGGGAGGCTGATCATAATGCGTAGCGAATATAATACCGAACGACCATTGGTTCTTCATATCGACTTAAACAGTTGTTTCGCGACCGTTGAGCAGCAGTCTCGCCCACTGTTGCGTGGCAAGCCGGTGGCAATCGTGAACCGGCGAACGGAAAAAACGGCAATCGTAACGGCCAGTTACGAGGCGAAAAAATACGGCGTGAAAGTTGGCATGAAGTTCCGCGAAGCAGCGCAGCTATGCCCGGGGCTTATCATGCTCGAGAGCGACCCGCCAAAGTACCGCTATGTATACCACAAATTAATGGATATCATGAACGACTATTCGGCCCATGTCCGTATGAAAAGTATTGACGAAGGGGTGATTGATTTTCATGAGGCAACTGCAGCGATGCGGGATCGCGACCTGCAGGATATTGGTTACGAAATAAAGCAGCGATTGTACGACGAAGTTGGCGAGGCTATGACCTGTAATGTAGGTATTGGGCCGAACCGGTTCCTAGCGAAAATGGCAGCTGGCTTACATAAGCCGAACGGGCTCGATATTATTACGCACGAAAACCTACGCGACATATACGCCGGACTAAAACTGACCGACCTGACGGGTATTGCTGGGCGCAACCAGAAGCGTTTGAATGCGGTAGGTATTTATACCCCGCTGGAGTTTTTAGATGCTCATGCTGACGTACTCCACAAAATGGTATTTAAGAGTATTTGCGGCGACGAGTGGTACGAGCGTCTTCGTGGCTGGGAGGTAGATAAGCGCGATCATCCACTAAAAACAGTTGGCCGGCAGTTTGTGCTTGATCGGTTTGATCTTTCGCCGGAAGAAATAGTGCAGCGCTTGCATCACCTGTGCGAAGAGGTTGGCGCGAAACTACGTAGCCAAAAATTGTTGGCACGCGGAGTGTTCGTGTATGCGAAAACGCTCGATCGGCGATACTGGCATGCCAGGCGCATGGCCTCAATGCCGTTCTTTTCCGACACGGCGATTTACCAGCAGGCGGCCGAACTATTTGCACAGGCGCCAGATGCTATCCGCGAAATAGGTGTCAGTTGCTATGAACTGTCTGAAGACGATGATCCGCAGCTTCGGTTGTTTGGCGATGCGCTCGCCCGTGAGCAGCGCTTGACCTATAGTATCGACACGATTAATACCCGGTTTGGTCGAAGAGTGATTCATTCGGCGGATACGTTATCGACAAACCAGCCCATCCGTCAGAAGATTCCATTTGGCAGTACGCGCTATTTATAAACGAACATGAGCGCTATACTAAATGTATGGACAGGAAAATGGCGGTGGGAAAACGCTACGTTGTGGCGGTGAGTGGCGGTGTCGATTCGGTCGTACTGCTGGATACGCTAGCGAAGTTGCCGCACGAACTGCTCGTGGTGGCGCATTTCGATCACGGCATTCGCGAAGAATCAGCGGAGGATGCACGCTTTGTTGAGCGACTGGCTGCGCAATATGGCTTGCCGTATATATCCAAGCGAGCCGAGTTGGGGCCGAATGCAAGTGAGGCAGCGGCGCGTCGAGCGCGCTACGATTTTCTTCGCACGATAGCAGAACGCTACGAGGCAACGATTGCAACTGCGCATCATGCTGACGACGTGGTAGAGACGGTAGCCATTAACTTACTGCGCGGCACTGGTTGGCGGGGCCTGGCGGTGTTGAACGATTCTACAATTGAACGACCGCTTATTCACTTATGGAAAGAGGATTTATATACGTATGCATTGGGGCATCGTCTTGAGTGGGTGGAAGACGCGACAAATGCCACAGACGCCTACTTGCGCAATCGCTTGCGGCACAAGATTGCAGCTCATCTTTCAATTGAACAGAAAAAGCAAATTCAGCGCCTTTGGGGTAAGCAGCGTACATTAGTCGATGATGTGCGGCGAGAGCTCGACGGAATTTTACGAACAGACGAGCCATACGGCCGGTATTTCATGACGATGATTGACATGCAGTCCGCCCGGGAACTGCTACGCGAGGTAGTGCTTCGTGAGAGTGGGGTAAGTTTACTGCGATCGCAACTTGATAGCGGCGTGTTAGCGATACGGACCGCACGAGCGGATAGTCGGCATCATCTGGCTTCGGGAGTGGAGCTGTCGTGCCAGGCGCGTCGCTGGAATGTGCAGATTACGTAAAAAATGCTATTATGATAAGAGTGGGAATTTTCTCGATTATTAGATGTCGAAAGGATAAACGAATAACGCATTATGCCAAATAAGAAACCATCACCGAAAAAGAATAAAAAAGCCAGTAACGCCATTCGACTTAGCCTGTTTTGGGCAATTTTGGTGTTTGCGTCGCTCATTGCCTTTGCATTGCTGTCGCCAGACCAAAATTTAAAGGAAGTATCTATCTCAAGCGTGATTGATCGCGCAAATAAGGGAGAAATTGAAAAGATCGAAGTTCAAGGCAATGAACTGAAAGTAACGCCAGAAGGTAAAAAAGAACCGACCGAACGTTCCGTCAAGGAAGGTGGCAGCAGCCTGTACGAACAGGGCCTTGAGCAAGATAGTGGCACCGAAGTAAAGGTTTCACCACCATCAGAAGCTGGTGCGACGCTATGGAACTTGGCGATTATTATTCTCCCGGTCATTCTTATTGCGGCCTTCTTTATCTTTATGATGCGACAGGCGCAAGGGCAGAACAACCAGGCGATGGGCTTCGGTAAAAGTAA
>JALRDG010000048.1 GCA_023257055.1 Candidatus Saccharimonadia bacterium
GACCAGTTTCTTCGTCAGTATGGACACGGAAGGTTGGATCTTCTTCGGCAAGACGCTGCAATGCGATACCCATCTTCTCTTGGTCGGCTTTAGTCTTTGGCTCAACAGCAATCGATACCGGTGGGTCTGGGAACGTGATTGACTCAAGAGCAATCGGGTGCGCAGGCTCGGTAAGCGTATGGCCAGTGAAAGTACCCTTTAGTCCTACGACTGCAGCGATGTCACCAGCGCCAACAGATTCGATTTCTTCGCGCTTGTCAGCGTGCATACGAACGATACGTCCGACGCGTTCTTTTTCACCGGTCGTCGTGTTTAGTACGTAGCTACCAGCTGTCAGCTTGCCTGAGTACACACGGACAAAGATGAGCTTACCGACAAATGGGTCAGTCGCGAGCTTAAACGCAAGGCCGGCCATTGGTTCTTTTTCGTCTGGCTTGCGCGAAACTTCGTCGCCAGTTTTAGGATTCACACCCCAAATAGCGTCGACATCAAGTGGGCTAGGAAGATAGTCGGTCATAAGGTCGAGAAGCTTCTCTACGATCACACCACGACCATCACCACCAGTAACAAGGAAGAAGTCACCAGCAAGAACTCGCTTGCGAAGTGCGGCCTTCAGCTCATCTTTTGTAATTGACTCTTCACCTTGCTCGAGGAATCGCTCGAACAGTTCGTCGTCAGCTTCAACGGCCGCTTCAACGAGGAGGCTACGAGCGTTCTTAGCCTTATCAAGCATGTCGGCAGGAATCTCACCCTCAACAAGTGCTTTGTCAGTGTAATCGCTATAGGTGTACCCCTTCATTTCAACAAGGTCGACAACACCATTGATGTCTTTTTCGAATCCAATTGGCAGATGAACAGGAAGCGCGTGCTTTGAAAGACGGTTGTGAATACTTTCAAGAGATTTGTAGAAGTCACCGCCTGTCTGATTAATCTTGTTGATAAAACAAATACGAGGCACGCCATACTTGTTTGCCTGGCGCCATACGGTTTCAGATTGCGCTTCAACACCCATCTTGCCGTCAAACACGGTTACGGCACCGTCGAGGACACGCAAGCTACGCTCTACTTCAGCGGTAAAGTCGATGTGACCCGGAGTGTCAATGATGTTGATCTTGTGACCCTTCCAGAAACAGGTAACAGCAGCTGAAGTAATTGTGATTCCACGCTCTTTTTCCTGAGCCATCCAGTCAGTGGTTGCGCCATCACCGTCACCGCGGACTTCGCCGATTTTGTGATTAATACCAGTTCGGTACAAAATACCTTCTGTTGTTGTGGTCTTACCGGCGTCAATGTGCGCGATAATACCGATATTGCGAAAGTCCTTTAGCGGGACGTTTTTTTCTGCCATAGTCGGAGTAGTTCTTCCTTTTATTACTGATAATCTTTGCTATTTTTCTGCATAAAAAACAGCACTTCATGTCTTATTTTATCAGATAATAGCCGACTCGGCAATGGTCGCTACTCTTTACGGCTATTCGTCTTCGCCCATATATCCGCGAGCCATACAGCGAACATTTTCCAGTGTTTCAATGGTCGATAATGGATAATACCAGGTGTCGGTTTTCGTATTCTTCGAGCCACCATAACGCTCAACTTCCAGTGCAGGCAAAAACGCCGGCAGCGGATTTTTTGATGAAGCTGGAATTGCATGTTCAGGGATGTATTTGATTCCGCTAACGAGCGCAAGTTCATGTCGAACCGTTTGGCGTTGCACAGGAATATAAGCACCGTCATCTTTCTTTTTATATACCGTGCCCGTCATAGCTATTCGGTACGGTAATTCTTTTTCCAAGTTAAGGAGGGCATCCACGTATACTTCGTTGGCACGCATATACTGCCGCGTGGACTGATCGATCGTCTCATGATTAAGAATCATCGGCGCCAGTGATGCGATTTTTTCGAGTTCGGTTGGGCCGGCAGCATCATAACATGCATTAAGTTGATCGAACCGCTCGGCGTATACTAAGCGGAGAATTGATTCGGCGTGAGCGCGCGACATAATATCAGATTGTAGGTGGACGTCATTCGGGTAAGCTAAATACATGTTTTCTCCGCTCTCACTGAAATGCGAAAACTGCAAGAACATTGACTGACGTGGTCGCGACGGGTCAAAATCTTCTCGTCGCACATCAGGGAACATGGCAAATCCTCGCGATACAAGATCGAGATTCTCCACTGCTACTACCTCTAGTCCTTGCACTTCTGGGTTGTATCGACGAATCCAGCCGTTTACCTTTACGGCACCATTCATGTAGGGCCATTCGGCATCGAGGGCCATGACAGATTGCCGACGAGCGCTGAGCAGCTCCATTTCAGTGCGCGGCTCTTCGCATTGATAGCTATAAATCTGCTCCTCGTATTCAGATGATTTCTTGATAACTTCCGCCACCTCGGGATCAATAAAAACCGTATTTAGCTCTTCAATATATAATTTCTGCTCGGGGGTAAGCGGTAACGGACCGCTATTGCTATCAGATGAAATATGCTCCATGCCTGTATTAAATACATAGATGGCATTTTTTGCAAGCGCACCGTGTACGTGAAATCTGATATCATACATATATGTTCAAGAAACTTATTCGCCGTGACCACCACATATCCCACCGCATCGCATCAAGCTCTCGTCGCCCGCAAAAACTATTTGTCGTCATTTCCCTACTTGCCATACCTGAAATCACGTTTTCACTGAGTGGCCTATACATCATTGTTGGAGTTGCGACGACGAATCTATCCCTGCGCGACGCCGGTCTATTCGCACTTGGTACGCTCTGCGTTGGCAGCATTACGAAACTACTCGTGCGACGAGTTCGCCCTGACACGACCTACGTACAAAGTATGCGTACTCACACCTTTAGTTTTCCAAGTGGGCACAGTACAGGATCAATGGTCGTATATGGTTCATTTGCGTGGGTAATAGCAAGCGAGCTACCGCTACTGCTTGGCACACTAACCTTACTGACAGCCGGTGTATATATATTTCTCGTAGGTGTATCGCGCGTATATCTCGGTGCACACTACGTCAGCGATGTCATTGCCGGCTGGCTTCTTGGCGCAGCGGGCCTCTTGCTGTATATCCTTAGCGGAAATTAATAAACTGCAGTGGCCGGTCAACATCGGCAGATTCGAGTAATCGTATTGCTTTTTGCAGCTCGTCCTTACTTGCGCTGGTCACGCGAACTTCGTCGCCCTGTATTTGCGCTTTCACTTTCGGAGCGTCCGCACGCAGTAGTGCGGTAAGCTTTTTTGCGTCTTCCTGTGGCAAGCCATCCTTAAACGGCACTTCCCAGGTTGCCTTGAGATTCGACTCGACCTTCTGGCGAGTCAAGTCTAGAACCTTACTACTTTGTTCGCGACTAGCAAGTTTTTTACGAACGATGTCAAGAATAGCATCGAGCTGCCATTCGTTCGCTCCTGTTAATTTAAAACCTGTTTTATCATTCATCCACTCAATACTTGCCGGGGTACCCTTAAAGTCATAGCGTGTGGCAATTTCGCGCTCAGTTTGCGCGAAGACATTACTCATTTCAGCTTTGTCGTAGCTGGATACAATATCAAAAGAAAATGTAGGCATATACTAAGTATACACCAGGTAGTATTAGGCGGCTATCGAGCCGTCACGCTCCACCCGAAGCGCTGATGCAAGCGATCGTAACGCAATTTGCGCTTCCGGCAAGTCGTATTCGAATAGCACCTCTTTATCTGGCAGGACACCAAGTTCACCATCACGCATTTTCTCGACCATATAGAGGTATTCGTTGTACTTCCAGCTGTCTGGCACGCGTCGTCGGCTATTTTCGAATACACGTTCCGCCTTAATTATCCCGTACAGCCGTCCGATCATACGATTCTCGCTCGTCCATTGTTCAATTACATCGACGTCTGGCACATCTGGAATCTCCGTCGCTTTATGAACATGATCATGCAACTTGCGCGGAAGATACACTTTCAGTAACGACGTCCCGCGATAGTTTGCTCCAGCCCACTCATCTTGATGCGTTCTGATTCCACGATACTCCGCCCGAGGCCATGCAACATGATGCAAGTCGTACTGGCCACCCCAGAGCACTCCATCTGGGACATTCGCGACCACCTGCTCCATGAGCTTTTCCCTATCGGGTACACCGTACTGATTTACTGGTACCTCTATTTTGTTGATATATGGAATGATCTCTCCGCTCATGCTACCCTCGGCCGATACGCCCATTATGCGTTTACACTTACATCATACACGATAGCCGTAAAAACGTATACATTTTAAACACCCGTGCTTTTGTGGGCACGGGTGTTTTTTAAGCAGCAATATATTATTGCTTGTCGGTAAGTGGACCAGTCTGCGTCTGTGAAAACAGTACAACCAAGATTACCGTAATACCTACTACGACATGTGGCACCCAAGCATTCGGCGCTTCGTCAGCAAAGCCGAAGAGAAATGGTGACACGGCAAGCAGCGTTGCCGCGATGAAATCAATCATTAGGTGGTATGGCATGCCGAGCACTTTTACCGCGCCCCACTCGTATTTTGTAAACAGGCTATAAAGGAACAGACCAATACCAAGAATAACCGGTATAGCAACTGCAGCACCGCCCACTTCGCTAAATCCGAAAATCATCGGGGCAAAAATCAGCGCGACCGCCACAACATAGTCTAATATTCCGTGAACTTTGGTTGGTATAAACTTCATACTCATTTCATAATCCTTTGTTTAGTTATAGGCCTAGCTTACTGCAGAAGATCAT
>JALRDG010000021.1 GCA_023257055.1 Candidatus Saccharimonadia bacterium
CTCACGTCAAACCCGTCGGACTCGAACTTCATACGGTACATCTGGCTAATAACTGGGTCGTCTTCGAGAATGGCAATTTTGGTCATATATAGTTTATTTTACCATAAGAAAAATAATGCAGCTATTGATATTTTATAGAAATATGTTAATATCACAATATGACCGAACTATCCGCCTCGAGCTATTCCGAAAAGGGAAGCTACCATGAAGAACACACTCAGAAATTACAGTACGAGATTGAATCTCTCCGTGCATACGGTTATGAAGTATCCGTTGGTGAAACATTTGACGAAGCCTACGAAAAGCCGCAGGAAATCGATGCAATGTATATTCGATTGAAGGAACAGGGTGAAGAGTATTCTGATCGATTACGTGTAATCAATAAGAAAGTGTTGGGTGCGGCGGCATTGTACGAAAAAGGACGAGCACTGCCTGGCGTTAGCTTCATGCTTCCATCGGGTATGAAGGCGGCATATAAACGACGCGAGCAGGATCTTGAGCAGATACGAGCGGACATTCTTTTCGATGAAACAAAAATGCCTTGGCACTTGCAGAGAGGAAAAGCCTTGGCGCTGCAGACCATCATGGATGCACATGAACTGATGCCAATCGATGGACCTGAGGCTGGCATGGGTGTGTATGCAACCATGGCTGGCCGGCTTGACAATGATTTAGGCGAAACAATTTTTGATGCCAGTGACGGTTCCATTGCAGGTATGAGCTTATGTAAAGCCTTAAACGAAACATGTCAAAGATTTTACAATAAAACGCCAGAGCAGGCTGAGGAAAAAGCAACTAAGGCGTTAGATGACCTGACGGCGTTTTTAAATGCGCCAGTAACGGATGATTTTCGTAATATTGTACGCTACTGCCAAGATTCGCTTGGTATTCGGAGCAGACAGCAGGAAGTGCGCACCGCAATCGCTCATCATGTGGACGGGGTCCTATTGAATAACCCAGATAAAAATGAGATGCAGTTAATGAGTATTGGCTGTGGAACGGCACAAGCCATCTTGAATGTTGCAAGTGATGTTCGTGATCGTGGCATAATGCCGAATATTATTTTGCTCGATCAGGATCCGATAGCACTTGCCGCGGCAAAGGACTTGGCAGGTCAAATGGGGCTGCAGGATAATCTTGAAATACATTGCGAACGCCTATTTGATAAAAAAGGCCGTCCATATAATATTGAGCCGATCATCGCTGGTCGAAAAATCGATGTTGCTGAAGATACGGGCCTGCGTGAATATTTACCCGATGCTATTTATCGTAATTTATCTCGAACCATATGGAATAATCTCAGTGATTCTGGGATGATGACTACCGGCAATATGAACGCCAACCGAAAACAGCCAGAATTTTTACACGGGCTTATGGGATGGAAGCCTGCGGTTCAGATGCGTAAGATTGACGATGGCTTTAGACTTCATGAACAAAGCGGTGTTCCGCAGGGCAGTACGATTGCCCGTGTTACACAAGACGGTATTTACACGCTGTTCTATTCTTACAAATAATATTGATAGTGCAGAAGTAATCGTTTCGCGCTAGAATAAGAACATGATTCAGCTTGTGCTTATCTTGTGTGCCGTTCTTGCCGGCTTACTTGGAATATTTGTACTGATGCAAAATGCCCAGAAGACACTTAATGTCTTAGCTGCGGGCATCAATTTTTGTATTGCCATATGGGCTCTTGGTATTGTCCTATTCATGGATGCATCTACAGAACCAATGGCGACGGCGTACGCACAGCTGTATTACCTCGCCGCCGCCGTATTCGTAGCCCTACTTGCATTATTTGCGAAGGTGTTTCCGAACCACACTCATCTGCCACGAGACAAGAAATATATAATACTAGGCGCCGCTTCTGTGATGGCGGCGAGTATTATACTTTTGCCTAACTTTATTATTGATGCGGTTCATGTGTCGGAAACCGGAAACTTTATTGAAATAAACATTCCAACGTATATCATTTTCAGCCTGTATTTCATTTTCTTTTTTTTCGACGGCCTCTTTATTATTGCGCGATCGTTCATGAGTTCGAAAAAAAGTATGCGTGTACAGGCCGGTCTTTTTCTGGCCGGAATTCTCAGTATGAGTATACCGGGATTTATTACTAATCTACTTTTGCCGTATTTTCAGGACTATCGGTATATATGGGTTGGTCCGGCAATGAGTATGGTTTTTATTGCTGTATTGTCTTACGGTATTGTGCGTCATGGTATGTTTGACGTTCGGCTTGCGGCCGTGCGAAGCACGGTCTATGTTTTATCGATAGCTACGTTGGCATTTATTTATTATCTAATTGTGTATACAATCTCAAACTTTTTAATTCAAGATTTTTCGGCTGAGCAAGTAGTAGCGAATACTTTAATAGCAATTGTAATCGCATTATTATTCCAGCCGATACGGCACTTCTTTGAAAAGATGACTGCAAAAGTCTTTTATCGTAATAGCTATAATACAGATGATTTTTTTGCAGAAATTAATGAAGTACTTGTTTCGCATGCCGACCTTAGGTCAATGCTGGGGCAAGTCTCTGAGATAATCCAGGAGGCGATGCATGCTCGGCAAGTATACTTTTATGTATTTCGTCGCGAATCGGATAAGCGAGACGTCACAGCCGGGACTTATGGATATATCCGGATGCCAAAACAAGATATTGTCGACATTACAAAGTATGTTATGGAGTACGGAGATGAGATGATTGCACGCAGCTACTTAAATGCCGATCAGATCCATATGAAAAGACTGCTGACGAGTAATAAAATTGATATTATTTTGCCACTTATGCGGGACGAAACGGTTACTGGCCATTTGTTGATCGGTCAAAATAAAGGTGGCGATTACACACCGCGAGACATACGAGCCTTACGTACGGTCGCAGATGAACTAATTATTGCCGTTCAGAACGCACTTTCGGTCGAGCAAGTCCGTGACCTCAATGAGCATTTACAACAACGCATCGACGACGCGACGAGTGAGCTGCGTCGCAGTAATGCGCAGTTGCAGCGACTCGATGAAGCGAAAGATGAGTTCGTCAGTATGGCGTCACATCAACTTCGTACGCCACTAACGAGCGTTAAAGGGTATATCGATATGGTGCTGCAGGGAGATGTAGGCGAGATAAATGCTATGCAGCGCCAACTCCTCGGCGAGGCGTTTAACAGTAGTGAGCGTATGGTACATCTCATTAACGACTTTTTGAATGTCTCTCGTCTTCAGACCGGTAAGTTCATTATCGAAAAAGTCCCTACCGACATGCAACGGCTTGTCAATGAAGAAGTGGAAGCGCTGGCAGTTAACGCTCGCCAACGGGATATGAAGTTCGTGACAAAATTTGACAAAAAAATACCACAGCTTCTCCTTGATGAAAGTAAGATTCGACAGGTGGTCATGAACTTTCTTGACAACTCACTCTACTACTCACGTGAGAATACTAAGATAGCCGTTGGCTTGAAGGTGGTAAACGATATGCTTGAAATGACTGTTCATGATACGGGTATTGGGGTGCCGGAAAAGGAGCAGGCTCACTTGTTCACAAAATTCTTTCGAGCAACAAATGCCCGAAAGCAGCGGCCGGATGGCACTGGAGTTGGGCTGTTTTTGGCAAAAAAGGTCATAGCAGCGCACGGGGGTCAGATAATTTTCGAATCTAAGGAAGGGGAAGGTAGTACATTCGGCTTTCGCCTACCGATCCGTAAGTTACAAGTAAAAAAAGTTAATTGATCGACGTCAAGAATCCAACCACAAGGAGAATAATGCCCACGATGATACTTCCTGCGATCGTCACCGGTTTTACGACTCGTTTCCGTTCAAACCACCACTGACCAATTTTTGATCGATTGACTGCCTGGACTCTTGTAATCGTTGGGCGGGACTTAGCGGCTTGACTGCCGGTATATTTCTTCGTTCGCTTCTTCTTCTGTTTTGCCATAGTATACATACTATATCAAAAACACCCCGGCATGTGGTAGCCAGGGTGTTTTTTGACTGAGGCTGATGCTTCAGAAAGGTTTCGTAGGAGCGGTCAGTCTCTAGAATCCGCGTGCGCGGGTAGTTGCGTACCAGAGGCCAAGTGAGCTGCCTACTAGCGCGAATGCACCAGCCATGATGCTTGCTGCACCAGTTTTAGGAAGTTCAGTAACAGGAGCTTCTGGTGTTTGTTCGACAGGAGTTACTGGGGTAACTTCACAGTCTTTCAAGTTCTTTGAGTGCTTCTTTTCATCGAACATTTTTGCATCGATCTGTACTAGCTTCTTAGTCGTTAGGTCACAGACTTCAATTTTTCCAGGTTGCTCGACACACTTCTTTTCAACAGTGACATCAGCAACATCTTCCTTTACCCCGTAGTCGGTAACAACACGCGCGGTATTTGTCAGCTTGCTCGTGCCACATGGAATCTTATCTGCGTCGGCTACTTTCGCTTTGAATGCGACGAAGCTGTTGGCATTTGGATTGTGGCTGCCAATGTTGACGCCATTTACTGTCACGCCATCGGTAAGGACTTTACCATTTGGGTTTTGTGCGTTGAATAGCTTGGTGGTGCCAGATACGTATGAAACGTTCGCTGGTAGTTTGTCACGAACCATTACGTTGTCGTGGCGCACTTCGCCAGTATTCTTGTACTCGATTCGGTAGTCGACGATGTCACCAGCTTTTGCCGTGATAGTGTCTTTGAAGTTGTTCTGGTCGTTTGCGCTTACTTTCTTCTGTACGGCAAAGTCGGCTGATTTTTCAAACTGAGGCTTTACTTTGAAGTATACGTAATTGATGTACTGGAAACAGCCAGGAATTTTACCGTCGGCTTCTGCAGCGTATCCAAGCTTTGCACCCTGCTGGGTTAGCATGCTTTCAGAAAACGCTTTGCCTTGTCCGCCGGCAGCGTAGCCATTGTTGTATACGCGGGCTGAGCCACTTACGTAGGCAAGATTAAAGTTCTTAGCGCTTTTGAAGAACACATCGTCGTGAACTTGCGTTGGCTTTGCGTTATCGGCAGATACATAACCGGTAATTGCATTACGAGTGCCGGTAGCTGTAGAAACAGCCGTGCGCAGCGTGGTGTTTTGTGCTACGAGACCAAGGTCTTGATGAGCATTATTGTGCACAAGTACGCGCACTTCATATTCTTTGCCAGGTTCTACGGTTACTTCGTTAACGAAGTTGCCAGTCGCTGGATCCTTTACCGTAACGAAATTACGCTCGTCGCCGTAATTCGGATTGTCGGTAATTGAGTTAAAGGTTACTTCTTTGGCGGGATTGGCTACGGTATACGTAGTACGATTTGGCCCCCAGGCGAACAGTGTTGCCGGTACGATAACGGCAGCAAGCATTACTGCAAGCGCGCCATATCGCTTCGGTGCGTTTTTAATCGCACGAAACAAATGTTTCATTCTCTCTTCTCCTCCTCTTGGCACTCCACGCGCCAGGATTAGATTGATTATTTACCCTATAAATATAGCATATTAATCTAATAATGTCAATGGTAATGCTACATTAAATCAGTCTTGTCAAAGGGCTTATGGTAAATCAAATTATTTCAGAATACATGGGGATAGGGTGAGTGCACTGGAGGAGACCTCGGCAGCAACACTACACCCATGGGTTGATCAATGTAAATCAGGGCACTCGGCTCGACGCTTCTAATGAAAGAAGCGGATCCGGTACGTCGCATCCACGACGGAGTATCCAAAGGATACAAGCCCCAATTCACAGTGAATCAGGGTAAAGCTATGAAGTTATAGCGATCACGCGAGGTGATCGGTCGTACGTACTACTAAGCGACGGCAGGAGCGGACGCCTCGGCGTCAATGCTCACTGCAGGGGCAGTAGCTTCGGTGTCGACGGCTTCGACCGGAACGATGACCTCAGCCTCTACCGGCGCCACAGGGGCGGGTGCGGGCTCAGGTGCGACATTGGTCTCAACCGGAACGACTGCTTCGACAGGGGCCGCGGTCTGTACCGGCGGAGCCTCCACGGGGGCGGCAGCCGGAATGGGCGCGGGCTGTACGGGAGTCGTATCGATCATTTCGCCACTTCCGCCGCTCCAGACGAACTCTTCGTTCAGCGGAGCTTCGGGTGTGGCGCCCTGATTCGGGTCGACGTAGGCGTCTTCCTGGACAGGGGGCACGATGACACCGATATTGGTATCGACAGGAGCAGGCGCCGGCGGAGCCGGGGGAACCTGCGTCTCGCCGCCAGTCGCCGGAATTTCGGCAGCGGGCGGAGCAGGGGTAGCCGGCGGGACCTCACCACGCACGATCGGTGCGGGCTCGGGGACGGCCGGCGGCACGTAGGTGTCGACAGGCATGTTCTCTACCGGAACGGCAGGCGGAGCCGCAGGCTCTTCCTGGCCGGTGGTAGGGTCGATGATGTTGACGGTGAAATCGACATCTTCCAGAATCTTTGAGCCGAGTCTCCTCGCGAACTCAACGGGTACGGCGTTTCCAATCATCTTGTAACCATCGGCGACTTTGTCGTAGATGAACTCGTAGGAATCTGGAAACGTTTGAACCCGAG
>JALRDG010000082.1 GCA_023257055.1 Candidatus Saccharimonadia bacterium
GGGGTAGCTGTAATATATGCAGCTACCCCACTTTTCTTTTTAGAAGTTCTACTCTTCACCTTTGCAGCGTATACTACATATATGCTTATGAAGCCGCAGCGAAAATCATTGCCTAAGAACTATTTTCACATGCTGTGCGCACTACTACTGCTTGGCGGTGTATACCTACTTCTCACTACGCTAAGCCCACTATGGCTACCACATACTCCTCTCATCACTCCAGGGGATGACGGCACGCTAGGACGAGATAGTAAAATTGCCGCGCAAGCTGCTCACCTATACATCCCGGAATTGAGTGTCTCCATCCCTTTTGCCGTCGGAGATGCAGGAGTGCTCGAACGTGGTGCATGGTGGCGAGCACCACGTAGCGGCAACCCGAAAGATGGCGGCAATTTTGTCGTAGCCGCACATCGCTTTCAGATAGGCTGGACGCCAATGCAGACCGCCCGTAAATCCCCCCTCTACCGCATCGACACATTAGCAGTTGGCGATACAATCATCATTGATTATCAGCACGAACGCTATACGTACAAAATTGCTACAATTTACCGTGTTGCGCCAACCGCCGTTGACATTGAAGCCCCAACAAATGACAACCGCCTAACCCTCTATACCTGCACCCTCGGTGGCTCAAGCGATGGCCGCGAAGTCATTATTGCGAAACAACTATAACCTGGTATACTTTCTATACTACGACCTACCTGGTCCACTGGTACTGCAAGTCCAAAAGACCGCTGCGTATCACTAACAGGAGGAGCCTTATGTCCAATCTACAAGCCCGCCGCGTCAATGTGCGCGGAATTATCATAAAAGATAGTGCGATGCTTGCGCAAAAATTCATAAAAAGTGATGGCAGCGCTACGGATTATTGGGGTACGCCCGGTGGCGGCCTGGATATTGGCGAGTCACTTTACGCCGGCCTAAAGCGAGAAATGATCGAAGAAACCGGTATAACGCCTCGCATCGGCAAATTACTATTTATCCAGCAATTCGTTCGCGAACGCCGTGACGGCACATGTGACGAAGGAATGGAACTGTTCTTTCATATTGAAAATTCTGACGATTACACGGCCATCAATCTAGAAGAAACGACCCATGGTACGCTCGAGGTTGCTGAAATCGCATTTATTGATCCAAAATCCGAAAATATTAAGCCCGATTTCCTTAAGACGATAGATATAGCACAGTATATTGCTGCGGACTACCCTGTCTATATTAGCGACGACTTATAACGTATACTAGGTATATGACCGATCGTTATTCACTGGTCGCCTCAAGCGCCGAAGTTACTGCGCGCATCACTAAACTCGCCGATGAAATTCTTTCGGCCCATACTTCGTCACCTCTATTCGTTGCACTCCTAAAGGGCGCCGCCCCATTTGCCGCCAAGCTCATGTTTGAACTCTCTGAGCAGAATCCCGACTTTCACCCCGAGTTAGACTACATGATGGTAGCGACGTACGGCAGCGGACGACACGCCGGAGAGCCACGAATCGTTACCGATCTCGATCCGCGCAGCAATGTCGCTGGGCGCACGGTCATTATCCTCGATGACGTGCTTGATAAAGGTATTACGGCTGATTTTGTTCGCACGCATCTGTTAGCCCTCGGCGCCGAGAAAATTGAGCTTGCCGTTTTGGTAGATAAGCAAACTACGCGAGTAAAAGATATCGAAGCTGATTATTACGGCCTGAAAGCCAAAGATGAATGGCTCGTTGGCATGGGCATGGATGATGCCGACTTGACTCATGAAGGTCACCGCTGGCTGAACGAAATTCGGCAAATCAACCGCTAGCGCTGCATATACTGCGCAAGATAGCGACCAAAGTCAGTAAAGACTGCCGGCGACTGATCGATTTGATCGTACGTCAAGAGCGTTGCCTGAATCTGATCGCCGTATCCATAAATAACACCAGCATCGTGCGAATACGTACCCTGCGCCGACGGTAAATACCCCGGCTTGTGATCAAGTGTCATACCCGCGTGCAGCCCCGTCGGCAAGGCGTATCCAAGCTGCTGGTTGCGCAAATGTCCAATTAAAAGTTCGGTGCTTTCAGGAGAAAGCAGTTCATTATCGTACAGTCGTCTGATAAGTGCCGATACGTCATGAGCCGACGTAACACGATCGCTATACGCCGGTCCGTTACGATACGGATTGATACTCGTTTCAGTAAACCCTTGCTGATGTAAAAGCTCGTCAAGCTCCGCTAGGCCGACTCGCTGATTAAGTGCCCGACCACAGGTATTGCTCGATATCGTAATCATTCGCTCCATGCACTCACCAATCGTTATCCCTTCGGCCGGAATATAAATATCATGATCAATATTCGGGTCAATTGGCAGTCTTTCGTCCAAAGAGATATTTCCCCGATCCACCCCGTTCAGTACACCATATGCTACGTATAATTTAAACAGGCTTGCACTGACAAATTCCTGATGCTCATTATAGGCAAAGGTTTCGCCAGTTTCCCAATCGTAAACCACCACGCCCATTTCGCGTAGGTGACTATACTGATCGATAAATGGCTGCACCGCTTCCGCCAGAGCACCCTGCACCACTTCCGGGCTCGGCTGCGTTTCGACTGGCGTTGGTTGCGGAGTAAAGGTTTCGTCGACCGTCGGCACCGGAGACGGAAGTTCTGTCATAGTCGGAGATGGCGATGGCATCTCTGGAGTAGTCGGCGCCTCTGGTAGTTCGGGCAGCTCAACTGTCGGCGTAACTTCCGGTACAGGCTGCATCTCGGCACGCTGACAACCAGACATACCAAAACCTATCGCTAGTACGCCAAGTGCTGTCCCACAACGCACCAGGCGTCGCCGTGGACCACGTTCGCGTGAATACTCCCTGTCATTCATGTGGAGTTTAGTATACGACCGTCATCAGCCGATGTAAAGACTTCTCTCTCAAGGTACAGCGCCCCCTACCATTCAAACTCTTGCATTGTTAATACTAACCATAACCGGTATTATGTACAGTAGTTATGCGCGTCGTACCGTACCGATCATCTGGCTTTACTATCGTCGAGTTACTCGTCGTTATTGTGGTTATTGGACTCCTCGCAGCAGTGAGTATCGTGGCATACAACGGTATTCAGAAACGCGCCATCGCCGCTGAAATTTCATCTGATCTAGCAAACGCCAGCCAACGCTTTAAACTTCATCATGTTGATCATGGCAGCTACCCTACCTCGCTTGCGCCATCAGGTTCCGGTACGACCTATCAAGTGTCCACAAACGCCACGGCAAATCCAGAGTTCTTCTGTATCACCGGCACAAAAAGAAATATTTCTTACTCTGTATCGAACACATCAGTACCAGCCGAAGGTGCATGCACAGGACACGCCGCGAATGGCATATCTCTAAGCGACAATTTAGTGCTCAATCCGAGTTTCGAGACTGACCTCAGTAACTGGATGGCTTGGAATGCTAGCTCGGGTACAACCATCAGGCGAATCACTAGCGGATCTGGCGTCGTCGCAGGAGCGGCCGCACTTGAAATAAATGTCACTACTGCCAATCAATCTGGAGCACAGGCAATGAATATCCCTGCTCCAGCCTCGAAAACGTACACTTCTTCGGTATATGTCACCCTTATTAGCGGAGATGGATCTAATCTAATGCTTCGCGCAGGTTCCAGCTGTGGAACGCAAGGATATACACATATTACCGGCCTTGTGCCAAACCAGCCGAAACGCGTGTCACACACCTGGAATCAATGTGCAACGGCCAATAGTATTACCGTACAGGTAATGCGCAGCAATATTACTACAGGTACAGCCGTGCTGGTTATCGATGGCCTCATGGTCGAAGAAGGCACTTCCGCTACCACCTACTCTGATTAAAAAGAACTCCGCTATTTGCGGAGTCCTAGTTTTGCTACGGTCGCTTTGTACGCTTCGAAGTCTTTGCGCTCGAGGTATTTGAGAAGACGCTTACGGCGTCCTACCATTTGAACCAAGCCGCGACGAGCCATGAAGTCATGCTTGTTGACCTTAAGGTGCTCTGTAACTTCTTTGATACGAGCCGTCAAGATTGACACCTGCGCCTGTGGGCTACCGACGTCGTTCTTGCTGACCTGAGTCAAAGCAATCGCTTTTTCCTTGTTCTCTTTAGTAATCATCAGAAGTAACTATAGCAGAGAATGGTCAGCCGCGCAACTCCCTACCAACTAAGGGCAAATCGATACGACTTCAACTGCCCTTGCTCCAGCTCGTCCGGTACTCCGTGAAGAGAATCGATAAAAGAATTTCCACTGTGGCTCGGCTCGACGCAGACGTATTCGCCTAGTTGATCAGTCCAGACAGCCCAAACCGGAAGATTCACGGAAGCAAGCCGTACGATCTTGCCTTGTATTTCTAACGCATGATCAGTAGCCGTCGTAAATTCCGTACCAGCAAGCGTCTCAAGGCTTAGCTGTGCACCATTGAGCTGCACCGGCTCTGCGGCATGCGCAAAATACGGATGAAACGCCGGTGCGACAGGCAGCGACTGACTACCCGTATTTTCAAGTGTCAATTGCATCGATAGTTCGTTATCCGTCAAAAGATACAATAATTTAGCGACAAGCGGCGCATACATCGGGTGTGTGTTCGTTAATCGCAACTCAAGGAGCGTATCTGTCTGATTTTCAACTTCCCATTCTAGCTCACGCCCGAACCCATGTTGCGCCAATCCACTTTCCCCACCTGGTCCAAAATGCGGCAGACACACGTGACAGCCGCCACGCAGCTTCTGCTGACCGTCTGTATTCATAAGTTGTCGTCGTGAAAACAGAATATCCGACCCATTACCAAGCAGTGTTGTAATCCAAGCACCTTTCGTATCGATTGTTGCGATTGCCTGACTGGATGTAAGCGTAATTTCTGACATAGTTCTCTCCTTATGACGTAATTCCAAAGTCGGCCAATGTTTTAGCTGCGTCAATTGTATGTTCTCCTACTCGTGTACGCCGCAATTGGCTGCAATATGCACCCGTGCCAAGAGCCTCGCCGATATCTTGTGCCAACGTACGGATATACGTACCACTTGAAACATCGGTACGAATTCGTAGCTCAGGGTAGGCGTACGCCACAACCTCCAAGCTATCAATAGTGACCGTTCGGAGGGGCATCTCGACTACTTCGCCATTTCGTGCCAACTGATACGCTCGTTTACCGTCTATCTTAATAGCACTAAACATAGGTGGACGCTGTTCAATCACGCCAATAAACTGTTTCACACAATCATTAATCTGCTCGAGAGTGGGCTCATGTGATGACAAAGCGGTAATCTCCCCTTCCGGATCACCCGTTGAGCTAACCTCTCCTAGCCGAATGGTAGCTTCGTAGGTCTTGTCGAGCTTACTAAAACTACCGGCTTCACGGCACATTTTACCGGTAACAAGAATCATCAATCCGGTAGCGAATGGGTCGAGCGTACCGGTATGCCCCACCTTCACCTTCCGGCCAGCTTCTTGACTAAGTACGCGACGGATACGCGCCACGACGCCAAAGCTGCTCATGCCATCTGGCTTGTCAATTAAAAGGATATCATCGTACATGTAGTTTCATTATACGCCGTTTCGATGCCGTAGTACAAAACACCACCGCGTAATTGCGGTGGTGTATATGACTACTGACCAGGAATCCGGAACTGCGTTGGGCTTGGAGCTTGCGCAGGTGGCGCCTGGAGTGTAGGTGTCTCAGGAGCTGGTGTCGGTGATGCATTTGGCAATGGCGGCAACTGCGCAAACACGTCAGCTGGCGGCGTATTTGCTGGCTCTTGTGGAAGCGGTGGCAATGTCGAGAAGTCAGGAAGCGGTGGCACTTCAGGACTTAGAGGTGCTGGAACGGGCGCCGGTGGAACAGGTGCTGGCGCACTAAACTGTGGTGCTGGAGATTCTTCGAATGCCAGTCCCTCAGATGCATCATTAAAGGCGGCAGCAACTTCAGCTCGAGCAGCCTCAGAGCTGCCGGCGTATTCCGTCGTTCGGTTTGCCGCGTCGATATCAGCCAAGGTTTGCCCCTGGAAAGTTGGCTGGACCTGCGGGTTCGCCCTTGCGGTTGGCGCTTCGGCTGGCAATTCAAACCCAGTTGGCTTTGGTGCGTTTGATTCCGCATGAGCGCCGCCAAACGGATCGACAGCACCATCTTCCCCGCTCGTCGCACTATTAATTGGCGAATCATAGGTTGGCGTTCCGTTACCGAGGTAACTGCCGTGACTTAAAATCTTCTTATTGCGATCTTTTGCTTCTTCACGACGCTTGTCGTCGGCTGCTTGCTCGGTTGTAGCATTTAGAGTACCGCCAAGCATTGGTTCACCGTCAGTGGGTGTATTTGCAGTAATATGCGGCGTCTCTGGTTGCTGCTCAGGCGAGGCAGGCTGCGGTGCAGGTACCGGTGCTTCGAACTGCGGTTCTGTCACCTGTGGTGCAGGGGCAGTTGTCGGCTGTGGCGGCAATGGTGGCAGCTCCGCCGGTGCTTGCTCTTGGCGAGCCATGTCTTCTTGCATATCTGCAACCGTTGGCAGTGCCGCAGCCATTGGCTGCTGTGACTGCAGCTGCTCGGCTAGTTTCTGCTCGGCTGTACGTGCTGCTTCAGCTTGGCGCTCTTCAGCAACCAAACGGCTAATTTCATCAAGATCGCCGCGCTTCTCATGCGTAATAACAAGCTCACCGTCATTAGATGCTTTCTTTTGTCGTGGCTTTCGCTGGCGCTGGTTTTTTGATGAGCGCGTATCAAGCTGAGTTGATTCACCTTCATTTAATTCGGTAGTGCCATCGCCGTTTTGCTGTGGCTGCGACTCGACATCAGAAGATGACGCAGTGTCAGACGTGTTACCCGCGTCTTCAAGATTTGCAGCAATCAGTTGCTGATTGGCACCAGCAGCCATCAATTGTGCAGCGATCGTCATGACACGTGACGATGTCTTGTTATTACTAAAGCGTTCGGTCGTCGCCACAATACCAGTCAGTAGTGCTGTTGCAATCGGTTCGTCAAGCTTAGCAGCATCACTCTTCAGACCGTCAACGAGGCTAACCATCATTTCACTAATACTACTTGCACCTCGGTCATGCCAATCAATACTTCCAAGATTACTCGTCTGCTCACCGGCCGTTACGGTAACGACGGTCGCATCATGTAGGATTCGACCATGTGCCTCGAGTGCCGCATCGAGATGATCTTCACTTTCAACGCCAAGTGCTATGACAAGCTCGACGTTGTAGTCGCCCTGGCTGAAATCGAGGTCATCATTTGTAATCGTTGTTCGGTATGGAGTAATAAAAATCTTTACGACCTCGCCCTCTACCTTGTATCGTAGATGGTCAGCCTTTTCTTTATTAAGTGCAATAATAAAATCGCGAAGGCTGTCGACGGTATTTTCAAAGGTCTTACTTGGGTCGAGGAAGTTAATTGCCGGTGGAATTTCCCCACTTACTACTGCGGTGGCATGCTTTTTCAGCTTGTTAAGAAATGAGGTGACCGCTAACGCAGCAGAAAGTTCGTCTACCGACGGATTCCGACTGACGGTCACTAAAATAGTCGTCGAGCTTTTAATTCGATCGATAAGTTGCTGTTTGGCGCTGCCGCTGTCGTTCATCGATAGTTCCTAGGGTTAGTTTTTTCTGTGTTTATCTATAGATTTTTCTGACTATACTGTACCACGCCCCCACCAGAGGCGTCAACTCTTGGCGGAAAGAGCTTTACATTTACGGCATTTTCCTCTATAATTTGTCATTGATTGTATGTAACAACGCTAAAGATCAAAGGAATATCCATGCCAATCATCAAATCAGCTATCAAACGCGCTAAACAGACGATTGTTCGTCGCGACCGCAATGTCGGCATCAAGCGTGACATTAAGACCGCCGTCAAGGCATTTCAGGCGAATCCAAGTGCTGAAACCCTTTCAAAGGCGCACAGCGAATACGACAAGGCTGTCAAAAAAGGTCTTCTCGAAAAGAACACCGTTGCTCGCCGCAAGGCTGGTTTGGCAAAAGCCGCCAAAGAAGCTGGCGTCAAGCTAGCAGCCGGCAAGAAAGCCGCACCAAAAGCTGCCGCTAAGCCAAGCACAAAGGCTACTGAAAAACCAGCTGCCAAGAAGGCACCGGCAAAGAAGCCAGCGACCGCAGCTAAAAAACCAGCTGCCAAGAAAACCACAAAGTAGATTCACCCGAAAGAATCCCTCGCCTGTCTGCGAGGGATTTTCTTATGGCAAATCTTGTGACCAGGCTTCGAGCGTCGCCGATGGATACACTTGATCGCACACTTTATCAATTTGATTCGTGCTCTCAAGTGAAGAGTTCGTTAATGTATGCACCGACTGCCCTGTTGTATCTTGATATAAGTACAATGTTTCGCCACGCTTAATGCCGCCGACTATCGGATTCCATGCAACGAGCGCATATCCGCTACTATTGGCACATACGGCATAGTTCTTGGCGACAGTGCGCGTCGAAGTATACACGCCGGCGGTTTTAAAAATATTACTAAAGTCTATCGGCGATGATGGCTGACGATCATACTCCTCACGAAATGCTGCCGCCGCACGTGAGACCTGCACCATTTCCATGCGTGCAATTTGCAACCGAGCTCTCGCTTGAATACCGTAGTAACTCACCACCCCTATAACCGCCAGAATTGCCAGGACTGTGACGATAATTATCAGTTCGACAATCGTAAATCCGGCACGGTTCGGCTGCTTCATAGATTTAGTATACCGGTAGCCATAAGCATAAGCTAGTCGTATCTTAGCGAGCAATGTTCAATAACGCCCGTTCGATTGCCAGCCACGGATCAAGTCCGGTGGTTTTTATCAATTCATCAGATCGTTCAAATTCACGTACAATCATACGAATCTGTCCACGAGACATTTTTTTGGCATGTGGAGATAGATTTTTCAGGGCGTATGGATGGGCACCAATATCCTTCGCAACTGTATCAAGCGGCGCGTCACTCAGGTGCAGCGCTGCCAGTTGCATCACCTGCCCTGCTAGCAAGCCAAATACCATATATGGATCCTCGCTGAGTCGTAGATTCGTCAATAACTCCGTTAGTCGCGCGGTATTTCCCCGAAGTGCCGTTTCAAATAATTCAAATATGTTATCACGTGGGCGTGCCGGTATGAGATCATGGATAACCACCTCGTTGACTTCGTCTAGTGTAGCAAGCGTTCGGACAATAGATTGCAGTCGCCACTGATCAACTCCGGCGCGCTCAACAATACGTCGCACTAGTACCGGTGATAGTGATAGCCCCTGCTGCTTCGCCGCGTCGGCAACCCAGATTTCAGCCTTTCGGCTATCACGGTCAGTCCAGGCCGGAAACTCTTGTACGGTGGCTTGTTTCTGCAACGCCTTATACGTCCGCGTACGTTTATCGAGCTTGTCCTCGACAAGTACAACCGTAACATCATCAGACGTTTTCTCTACCCAATCAGCGAGTGCTTCCCAGGCAGGCTTGTTCTCCGCCATCGCTCGCACGGCAATCATACGAGTAGAGGCAAACAACGTCGTGCCCGTAAACAGGCTTGGCAAGTCATTCGGTGTGAGCGTCGCGCCGTCAACTCGCTCCGCTTCCCCATGAAAATTTTTCGTTATCTCCGCAAGTGCTGCCGTGCGCTCGAAACTATTTTCACCATGGAGAAGAATAATCATATACTACTAGTATAGCAGTGTGGAGG
The DNA here is from genome assembly GCA_023257055.1 of Candidatus Saccharimonadia bacterium. Classification (GTDB taxonomy): domain Bacteria; phylum Patescibacteriota; class Saccharimonadia; order Saccharimonadales; family Saccharimonadaceae; genus JALRDG01. The sequence goes on from JALRDG010000082.1 coordinate 9,661, forward strand.
ATTACGACAGGTGGTCGAAGTTGTTTTCAACTTGATCGAATGCAATAGTGCCAAGACCAGGCTGATATTTTTCAAGAATCGCCATAGTGGCCGCTGATTTATCGATCGCCAGCTCGTTATTGTCACGCAGGTAGTTGCGGTAATTCTCCGCCTGACCATCTACGCCAAAGGTACCCTTGTCAAAAATTGCCGCAGTATATTCCGCAAAATCCTCGAGCGGGCTCTTCGTACCATACCAACGCACGGTAATACCCTCGCTGTTTTTATCCATATCGTACTCTTTATGGGCCGCTGAATCTTCTGGATATTCTGATTGGTAGTTCCACCAAGCAGGGTTCTCACTCTCAAAGTCGACAAGCTCTGGGAAGTTTTCGTTCTCGCCAATCGCATAATGCAAGGCATGTGCAGCTTCGTGTTCATTTCGGCTCATTCCATAAACGCCGCTGAAACAAGACCCCAAACAAGGCGAATGACCCCTCGAAACAATCTGTAAAAAAGGGCCGACCACACTGGCTAGTTAGATATGAACGTCTA
>JALRDG010000040.1 GCA_023257055.1 Candidatus Saccharimonadia bacterium
TTAACATGTTCATTCCGGATCTTCATAGCTTCACGACGCCAATTGATCACGACAAACTGCAAGAGCAAATCTTGCGTAATGCACGACTGTTTGTCGCTGCCGGCCTTCCACTAGATAACCCGGACATTCATTTGTACCGCCAAAGCTACATTTCGGCGCACAGTGAATTAACATGGATTCTGGATTGCTTTACTGGCATGGGCGAACTCGAGCGAATGACGCAGTTCAAAGACAAGAGCGGATCGCAAGATCTGACAACCAGATTGCGTGCGAGAATTGATGAGTTGAAAGATATTCAAAGCAAAAACCCTGATCTACAAAATGAAAATATGGAAGCAAGCTTTAGCGAAATCGACTTTCTGATAAACCTCATACGCGATCACAACAATAAAGAGAGTGTAACTGTCGGCCTATTCAACTATCCAGTCCTCATGGCAGCCGACATCCTCCTCTACGGCGCGAAATACATCCCAGTTGGCGAAGATCAAACGCAGCACCTTGAGTTTACGCGTGACATCGCAGAGCGCATGAATAAAAAGTTCGGAGATATATTTATCGTTCCCGAGGCTGTATCGAAGCAAAACGAATTCTTCGGCAAAGACGAAGGCCTACGTATTAAAGACCTTGTCGACCCAACCAAGAAAATGAGCAAATCCGACGAATCGGGCAGGGGTGTAATCTTCCTTGGTGATGCACCGGCAGTTGCTGCGAAGAAAATTATGAGCGCAACAACAGACGACATGGCTGAAATACATTACGATAAAGCACATCAGCCAGGCATAAGTAACTTACTGGAGATACTCGCGTTACTACGCAATCAGCCGTTGCAAGAAATTATTAATGAGTTCGAAGGCCAAAGCCGCTACGGTGACTTCAAAAAAGTTGTCGCTGACGCCGTGTCGGGCTTTCTAAGCGATTTCCAGGCCCGCCTCGCTGCAACAGACGATCACGCGATCATCGCCAAGCTAGAAGCCTCTGAGGCGGTCATGCGCACGCAAGCCGGCGCTACGCTGCTTCGTACCCAGCAAGCCGTCGGTCTTCGCCCGAAAGGCGAGGCATAGGATATGGTAAAGATTTCTAGCGGCGACGCACTAGCCGTTCTGCGTCGATTCAAAGTAGCAGGCGACGAACATACGCCTCGACACATCGAACAACTGTCGGTTACAAACCCAACACAGGTTAGTACGCTGGCGGGATTTCGATTTCAGAAAAAGCAGTACTATGTGTTGTTTGATGATACCGCCGAGGATGATATTGCCTACGTCGTCGATCAAATCGTCAGAGATGGCCAAAATCTTACCGGCGAAGTCTTGCAAAATCCAAATGACCACATAACAACATACGCACTGCCGTTTAAGGGTAAAGACGTCTACGTTTTTGCGGAGACCTCCAATAAAATCCGACTTGACCAAGAAATCGCACGCCGATACCCCGAGCAATCACGAAGCACATGGCAGAAATACATCAAAGCCGGCTACGTACGCGTTAATGACGAGCTTGCGACCAGCCCAAAGCAAGACATTACTGCTGCCGATACGATAGCCGTGGAGCTTCCGGCAGTAACGAACTATGAAGACAACGTACTTCCAATTCTCTATATTGACGACGATGTGATTGTTATCAATAAGCCCGCAGGCGTGTTAACGCATGCAAAAGGTGTAATGAACGATGAATTTACCGTAGCGGATTTTTTCCGGCGCTATACAAATTGGGGCTTGGACACTAATCGACCAGGTATTATTCATCGCCTTGACCGCGAAACAAGCGGCGTATTGATTGGTGCACGCAACCAGCAGGTGGCAGAACTCCTGCAAAAACAGTTTGCGAAACGCACTGTGAAAAAACAGTACTTAGCCATCGTGAGCGGTACGCCAAAACATGATAAAGCCACTATCGATGTGCCTATCTTGCGCAACCAGGCAGCGCCGAGCACATTCAAGGTCGATGCCAGCGGCAAATTAGCACAAACCACCTACGAAGTTATGGCTCACGATAATGACTCCAGTCTCGTACTCCTGCAACCGCGAACTGGTCGCACGCATCAGCTACGCGTACATATGAAACACATCGGCACGCCAATCCTTGGAGACAAAGTGTATGGCAACGGCAGTCCAGCTGAGCGAATGTATCTGCATGCATACTCCCTTGAGATAACTATCCCAACAAGTAAGCGCATGGTATTTACTGCCGAGGCGCCCGAATCCTTCAGCGCAAAGTTTGCCGGAGCAGCAAATGTATGACGCTCTACTTGCATCCTGAATCTCAGCGACAATACGAACAGCTTTTGAAACACTTGCCACACGCCTTGCTTATCATAGGAGAAAAGGGGCGGGGAGCGAGCACGATCGCGAAGGAGCTCGCCACGACACATAGTCCGGTAGTACAAGAGATTGTTCCCGAAAAGGATGAGAAGCCAGACCCCGACGGAAAAATTGGCGTTGAACGCATCAAGCAGCTTTATGAGCGTACCCGGAGTATTGTTTCATCTGCGCGTATTATCGTCATTCATGACGTGCATAGCATGACGCCACAAGCTCAAAATGCATTCTTAAAACTACTCGAAGAACCCGCGCCAAATACACACTTTATCTTGGCGGCGCACACACGAACATCACTACTGCCAACAGTACTATCGCGCGTACAGTCGCTCGACCTTCGCCCGATAACTGAAGAGCAATCAGTTACAGTGATGAACGACCTTGGCGTAACGGATGCAAAAAAACGAGCACAGCTATTATTTCTGGCAGCTGGAAATCCTGCTGAACTTACGCGGCTCAGTGACGATGAAAAGACGTTGGCCGACTTTGCCGTCAGAATTGCCGACGCCCGAGCCTTACTGCAGTCCGCACCGTATGAGAAGCTTCTCATCGCACATAAATACAAGGATGCGCGGGCGGATATCTTGCGCGTAATGGACATGGCGCTGCAAATACTACGTCGAACGCTTACGGCCAGTCCAGAGAATCAGCAACTCATTGCTGCCCTCGATGAATTCTTAACGGCACGCGAACGTATCTATCGGAACGGCAATATCAGACTGATCATTGCTCGGCTTGTGGTATAATAATCAAGTATGTTAGGTCTGCTACTTATTGCCGCACTTGGCGCCTGGGTTATCTGGCAGCGACAAACCGTTGATGAAGCGGCACGCGATATCCCGGTAAAGATTTCCGAAAAACTTGAGGCACTCTGGACGATTGCTCAAGAATCTCTTCGTGAAAAGAAATATCTCCGTGCTGAAAAAGCACTTCTTACGATTTTGCGTGTCGATGAACGCAACGCCGGCGCCTACAACCGCCTCGGTATTCTGTATGCAAAGCAACAGGCCTTCAAAGATGCTATCGAATGCTTTGAGATCGCTCAAAGCCTAGAACCGAGCGCATCTAGTCTGCATAATGTCGGCCTTATTTACTACGAAACGAAGAACTACGAAAAAGCAGCATTGGCCTTTGAACAGGCTCTTGAGATGGAAGAAAGCCTCGCCGCCCGACATATTGCGTACGCTAAAGTTCAAGAAAAATTGGGACACAGTAAAAAGATGATTGCAGCACTCGAGCGAGCAGTTGAAATTGACCCGATCCCGCAAACCCTGACGATTCTTGCGGACGCCTACGATCGCACTGGACAAACGGATCTCGCTACCGATCTTCGAGATAAAGCCACCAAAATGCTTGTGCCTGCTGGGCAACCGAAGCAGGTTCGTCAGCCACGCAAAGTGGTCATGTAGCACTGCTTGATTAACTTCGTTCGATACTCTATACTACTACTGTTCGTAAGACCCATCTCATCAAGGGAGTGATTATGCCCGACGCACGCCGTCAAGCAGGACGCAATCTCCGAGCCGTATCCGACATTCCGGATCGAAGGAGTGCCGTCTCCGAGTACAATGATGATCTTGAGTACGACCTGCAAGAGGCCGTAGAAGTCGAACAGTAACAGCCGTTACTGAGCATCCTTACGAACAAAGCCCCGACCATTACGGCGGGGCTTTGTTTATAGTCGAAAACTATTTTGATCGTTAAGGCTACCGTGTAAAAGGCAATAAAAAAAGCCCCGAGAGGGGCGATTTTACTAGCTCTTGCGAGGCTTGATTTCGTTTCGGCCAAGGTTCTTCTTGGTTTCAACGTATAGCGCGTGCGTTCGAGCAATCGGGTCGTACTTCTTGATCGAAAGTTTTTCCGTTGTGTTCTGCGTGTTCTTAGTCGTGTAATACGTACGGTGACCAGTTAGTTCACTGACAAGACCGACGAGTTTTCGCTTGGTGTTCTTCTTTGCCATATTAATCCTTCTTAACGTTGCTTTCGGTTGGTATCACTGCCCACATGATAATGTACGGCAAAAATCCTGGTAGCCACCCCGGAAGGAGTAGGATTACGAAGATCAAGCGTATCAACGTGGGATCGATCTTGAAATAGACGGCTAAACCACCACATACACCGGCAATTTTTTTGTCTGTCTCGGATCGATACAATCGTTTCATAGTATATCAGTTCTTCTGTTAAATGTAAATGGAGCCACGATCGGGATTCGAACCCGAGACCTCATCCTTACCATGGATGCGCTCTACCAACTGAGCTATCGCGGCATTTATCTATAAAATTGTAGCAAAAATACCTCTAAAAGGGAATACCCGCCACAGGTTATTGTGGCGGGTATATAAAGCACGTTAGTTCATGTACGGCAGTGCTTTTACGGAAGTGTACGGCCCACTTGATCCGTCACGGATACATTTAACCGTATAGAGTACATTAGTATCGGTATTCAACGTACAAGAGGCGTACCGATAATGTGTGTGTACTCGCTTATACACCCCCTGCAGCGCTACTGTCACTCCATGCAGTATGAGCTCCGTATCCGATACAGTCATCGTAGCGCCAGCCTTTCGGGCGACTGTAAGCGAAAAGCCACCTCGAGCCAACAGCCCTAGCGGGTCATTATCGGTAGGGGGTCTGAATGCCATAAAACTATCAGACCACTCACTCGATATCATTATTTCCAGCGTCTCCCAGCTTTCAAGCTGACCTTCGAGTGACAAAGGTCGATGAACTTCAGTATTACGAATCGGCACCTCCAGTGATGCATCAAAACCAGTGACATCAGTGAGGGCGTCATGTAGTACACCTGCAGACACTTCATGAATACCAAAATCTCGCATTAGCTGAATAAACAGCTCTTGTTCTGCGGGCAGTAGCGACAGAAAGTCCGTAGAGACGTAGAAAAATTCAATATTGTCCAGCAGATTTCGCAGGCGAAGATCGTACTCTCCGTGCACTCGGCCGGCACGCTTATCTGCGGTAAGCTCTACAAGTTTATTAAGGTGATATTCTATTGCCTCAATATTGCAGAGGCGCGCCTTATAAGCTAGAGAAAGATTTGACCTACCGTGTGCGGATGCATATGTACTGGCAAACTCTTGCTCGGTCGGTCGGCTCAAGGTAATAGACCTCATCACACTTCCTAACTAACGTGAAATGTACAAAGAGCATGTGCTCTCCTAGGCCGCTACTATACCATAAAAATACCTACAAGCATAGCGCCTCAGTTCAACGGTAGATATACGTTGACTTTTTAGATAGTGTTCAGGTAAAATAACTAAGGTAATCACGCCGCTTTAGCTCAGTTGGTTAGAGCAACTGTTTTGTAAACAGTAGGTCCACGGTTCGAATCCTACTCTCTTTAAAATATTTGTCGATTTTTATTGAAATAATATAACGGGATATGACGCAGTCTGGTAGC
>JALRDG010000110.1 GCA_023257055.1 Candidatus Saccharimonadia bacterium
GTTAATAAGGCGTTGGTCGATATCGCCACTCAGTCCTGCTTCGGCGGAAATGATAATGAAAGCCTTTTCTTTGGCGCCTTTTTCGCCGAGCCCGCGCTGGGTGATGCGAGTGCTCGGATCGACACGAAGCGCGCTATAGCGCGCCCAGAGGAGGCGGAAAAATTCTTTTGACAGCTCCACCTTATGCTTTACCTTTCCGACCTGGGTGGACGCAAGGCTTTCAAAAACCGAGGTGAGGTCTTCGATCGTCGTGATGTCGGCTGCATCTTTTTCAATGGCGCTAGCTCTACGCATCTGATTCCTCCGATGATTCTTCCGTCGTGTCTGCAGCTTTTTCTACTAATGGGGTGGCAGAGTGTTTCTTTAATAACTCGGCCTCTAACTTATTAAACGTCTCTTCATCTTTGACGTCTTTCACTTTATGACTGATTTCTTTGACGGACTTTTTCAGGCCGGCAATATCTATTTCGACCTCACCTCCACTGAGCATGACGGTCTCGAGCATCAACATTTGCTCGACGAGGCTATGCCGCTCTTCAGGTGGTTGCTGGAGTACTTGCAAAATATATTTACCTAACGTCAGATCAATACGGGTTTCTTTGGAAAGCTGTGAAGAGAAGTGGGAGAATTCCTCAGCTTGGCGGTAGCGGGCGAGCTGTTTAAAGAGGGTGGTAGAAAGCCGCTTTTGGCGGGTCGTTTGTGCCTGGCCACCGACGCGTGAGACTGACAGACCGGAGTTGACTGCCGGACGAAAGCCTTGACGGAAAATACCAAGGTCAAAAATAATCTGTCCGTCGGTAATTGACATAATACTGGTTGGCAGGTAAGCGGTAATATCGTCATTTGGCGTCAGAACTACCGGCAGGGACGTCAGCGTTTTGCCGTTGCTCTTTAACTTGCCGGCACGCTCAAGTAGGCTGGAGTGCGCATAGAAAATGTCACCAGGGTAGGAATCACGCCCTGGATCCACTTCCTGCAGGAGGGATAGCTGACGATAGGCTTCAGCATGAGAGCTGAGATCGTCGTACATAATGACGACATCTTGCCCGTTATACCACAGGTATTCGGCCATTGCGCAGGCGGCGTACGGGGCAAGATACGTTTGTGTGAGCGAGTCAAAGATATCGGCGAGGACGACAATCGTATGCTCCATGGCACCTGATTCACGGAGATTAGAAAGCAGGCGCTCCACATCTACTTTTCGACGCCCCATCAAGACGTATACGACGATACGGTCGGTTCCTTCTTGGCTGGCGCTAAGCTGGCTTAGGAAAGTACTTTTACCTGATTTACTGTCACCTAGAATCGCAATACGCTGGCCAAGTACGACCGGAAAGAAACTGTCGACGGCTGTTACGCCGCTCGCTAGCTGCTCATTAAGCATACTACGCGCCATAATACCGGGTGCCGGATTAAAGATACCGGAAGTGGTCGATGTTTTAATGGTGCCCTTGCCATCGAGTGGGATGCCTGTTGGAGTCACTACTCGACCGATAAGATTCTTTCCAACCGGTACGCTGAGGACGTCATTTTCCACAACCGCTAGTGTGCCTAGCGTCATTCGTTCCGAGTCGATGTTAAATAAAACTACTCGGTCGCCATAGGCTTCTCGGACGAGGCCGCGCTGCCCGTCTTCGAACATAATTTGGGCTCCGAGGCGTACACCCTCAAGGCCTTTTACTTCAACTAAGAAGCTATTTACCGCCACGACCTCTCCCGTAAGTTGGTCGGCTTCGACAAGCTTCTGAAACTGTGGATTATCAAACACGCCGGAGTACCTCCGAAAATGACGTCGGTGTATTTTGCAGTGCTCGTCTGAATGACCAATCGTAGATATGGCTACCGGATCGTACAACCATGCCACCAAGGAGAAGGCGGTTATGTTCAAACCGCACAAGTACATTCTTGCTAATATTCGATCGGCACCAAGTAGTCAGCTGTCGGATCACGTCCATGGTCGGTTGAGTTGCCAGCGTAATTGTGATGACGGTGGCCGATTTTCGAAGAGATTCAAGCGCCGTGATACATTCCTTAATCGTAGTGGTGTTTGCCGTGTCAGATATGTGTTGGGCTGCCAGAAACTGGGCCACATCTTCAGGTACGGGCAGGGTATTTCCGTTTGTATGTTTTGTCGCTCGCCGTTTGATGGATGCTTTTTGTAGGTCGCTGGCGTAGCGATGCAGTGACAAAATAAGCCCAGTAAGATCTTGTGGTGACACGATGGTATCGGGAATGCTAAGCGTCACGAGTAGTCACTCCTTTTATTAGCTCCGCCTTATGTTCATCGAGTGTTGCTAGCAGGTAAGGAACTTGTGCGCCAAGATCGACTTCGTGCGGTAATGTTTCCTGAAGGAACGACATGACCGCATCGGCAAGTTTCGTATCAAGTTCTGCTTGCCGTGCAGCTTCCTGTTCGTCCAGGCGTTTCGTCATACTGGCAACACGAGTCTCATATTGCTCGACGAGTTTTGCTTCGAGCTCAGCCTGTTTTGCCTCCAATTTCGATGTAAAGTCCACGTGTTGACGAGACGTTTTGGTGTTAATATCCGCGAGCGCTGCATTTGCGGTCTGACGCAACTCTTGGAGGGCTTTTTGATATTGTTCGGCCTCATCACGAATAACTGATCGACTAACGGAGTCGAGCTGCTTACTGAGCTGGCTTGTCGTAGCGAGGAGGTTCTTTTCCAGTTCGGCTGCGGATCGATCGAGTATCGTCTGATAGTGTGCTTCGGCTTGCTTTAGTAGGCGACGCTTTACTGCCTGCGAGACAGACGGCTGCGGGTGTGGCGAATTTTTCTCGTCAAGTCGATGAGGGCGGAAGTGCGCATAGGCATGCTGCAATGCAAGCAGAGTGAGCATACCAATAAGAAATGCGTTCGCTAAAAAGAATAATTGTAAGAATGTTCCACCCATTTAAAACCTCGTCAAAATAATATATATAACTACCATCGCCGCCGCCAGAATGCCGATAACGAGCGCAGAAAGCTGCAGTACGCCTCTGTACACGGCTGACTGCGCCATCGGGTTGCGGCCAACGGAGATAATGCTGCTACGAATCATCGAATAAATGATACTGGCGACCACTACGAGTGTAATGATGAAGATTGCCGCACTAATAATAATAGGCAGTGGATCGACGGTTTTTCCTGCTAGTGCATTCGCAAGGTTCTGGATTGCACCAGGAATGATGGTTTTTTCCGGGGTCTTATAAAAGTATGCAACATTAACAAGTACGGGCGCTTCGCCAATCATTACGCTCTTTTTACTACCGTCAGTGTCGGTGTACTCTTGTTTACTGTCGGCGGTATAGCGGGGTGCGTCTTGGGCGATACCGATGATTTTCGTATTACGGGTAGCTTTCATGCCAACCCCCTTTAAGGGAGACGCGGTGATGTGGTCGCCCTTTTCTACTTGCCCATTAATATCTGAGATAAGTACAGATGCGACGCCGCTGGTCGCAATGTGCACTTGGTCTGCTGAGCCGTTTGATAATGAGAGTGGGGTTCCGGCATTATTAATGACGACGCCATAAATACTATCAAGATTACTGGTTGTCGTGGCGCTGACGAGGTCGACTGAGCTGTTCTGTAGGCTGACGATCGCCCCAAGCGGCAATGGTTCTTTCGTTGAAAATCCCTGACTAATAGGCGGAAGCGCATGAACAGTGCCGGTGAAAACAACACCAATGAACAGGGCGATGGCAGATACGGCAAATACGCGTCGCAGATGGACGGTGATTGCGGCAGGGGTAACGGTAGTGACTGGCATTATACTATAGCTTATCTCTTGTTGTGCTTAGTATAGCAAAAAAGCTTACGCCTACCTATAAAAAGGTGCTACTATAAAAACAACAAAGGAGAAGCTGGTTTATGCGGGTACGTCAGCAGTTGGAAAGTGGTTTCACAAAGTTGGAAATCGTGATCGTGATCGCGGCGATTATTATATTGTTGGCGATTGTATATATCGTCACATAGGAAGTAGTATGTGAAAATATATTGCCCCGGCCGTACCATAAACGGCATTTCTAGGGTATTATAGATATATGCAGATTAATTCATCAAAGTCCGAAACGTTTACCGACGTTATCCAAAATTACCGTTATACCATGAATCTTATCCTGCGCTATGTGCAAGATGTTGTCCGGGTGCATACTGATGTTCATCCAAACGTTCTCCTCATGATGCGATTTATTCGTGAGTGTGGTCCGGTGTCGCAGCATGAGATTGCTGTGCAGCTACAAATTTCCGACGCGGCGATTAGTCGCCAGATCATGACTCTTATTAAAAAAGGGTTAATTAGTACAAAAGAAGATCCAACGAACCGTCGTAAAGTTCTCGTTGACTTAACGGATGAAGGCCGCGAGTTGATAAAAAAGACCGACGAAATCATCAATGCGGAATTCGAAGATCTTTTAGCCGATGTGTCAGAAGAAGACATTATCCACCTAAAGGCAAGCAGTGAGATTCTGCGTGACCACCTCGTAGACGAAATCGATCGAAAATTCTTGTAATCCATATTACAAATACGCTCTGTCCAACTATACAGTCATATAATTTTCTCGTATACTTAGTTAAGTGCTAAGGAGTATTCTATATGGCAAATCGCCAATCCGTGCCTAAAATTGACTATAAAAAAATGTTTTCCGTTCTTCCGGAGCGGTACATTGTTTTTGCTGTCGATGATCCATTATTTACTATTCTTGAAGAAAATGAGGCGCATGCCAAAGTTGCCATGCGTCGCCCACAAGATGTCGTCGGCAAGCCGCTATTAGAGGCATTTCCGGATGTCAGCGATAAGTACATCGAAACAGGTGTAAGTGACTTGGTTGAATCGTTACGACGCGTTATTAAAACGAAGCAGCCCGATATTATGCCGCATCTGAAATATGATATTCCGGCGAAAGACGGAACGTTTGCGCAAAAATACTGGAGTGTTCAGCATCACCCTGTTTTGGATACAAAAGGTGACGTCGTGCAGATATATCAGATTACAAAGGATATTACTGACGAAATTGAAACGTCACGTAAACTGCGTGAAACCGAGCAGCAATTAGAGCGAGCACTTAACGTCGGAAAAATATGTACTTGGAACTGGGATATCCTCGCTGGTCGTGTCTTTGGTGATAGCAATTTGGCAGAGCTGTTTGGCTGCAGTGAAGAGGATGTGCGAAATGGACTTACTATCGAAGTTTTCTTGGAGTCAATTCATCCAGATGATCAAAAAATGATACGAGACAAAGTCGAAAATACATTAAAAGACAATGTTCCGTATGAAGCAGAGTATCGAACGATAAATAGGAATGGTGATATTCGATGGGTAATTGCCCGCGGCAAATTGATGCGAAATGACCAGGGAGAGCCAGTGGCTTTTCCTGGTGCCATCATCGACATTACCGATCGTA
>JALRDG010000034.1 GCA_023257055.1 Candidatus Saccharimonadia bacterium
GCATGGGTCGAAAGTATAAGGTGTCGGTTGCGAAGAATTCACCGTATATCTACCCGGGCGACGATTCGCTGCTCAGTGTGCGCACCGCTAAATGGATGCAATATTTCAAGGATGACTATTTCCTGCGACGCGTCGTGAAGACATGCGACTTTTTAGGCGTAAATTATTACTTTAGTGACCGCGTGTACGGCTATCGCGTGCATAACCCGAACGAAAAAGTAAACGACCTTGGCTGGGATATGCAGCCGGAGAATCTTCAATTTGTGCTGGAGCGGCTATACGCGAAGTATAAATTACCACTGATGATTACGGAAAACGGCCTGGCTGATAGCTCGGACGAGTCACGGCGATGGTGGCTCATGCATACGCTTATGGCGATGTCGCGGGCGCACGATGAAGGCGTCGAGCTACTTGGTTATCTTCACTGGAGCTTACTTGATAACTTTGAGTGGGATAAAGGGTACTGGCCGCGCTTTGGATTAATGGAAATAGATTATACGACGGGCAAGCGCAAGCCCCGGCCAAGTGCGCTTTGGTATGCGAAAGCAGTCAAAAAAATACGGGAGGATGCATGATGAAAGAGCCGTTTACGCCGAATGAATTAAAGATTGCCGTCATTGGTGGTGGTACGGGGTCGTTCACGCTGTTATCAAGTCTTAAGGAGCATACCAGCCGAATTGCTGCGCTTGTCAATATGGCTGATGATGGCGGTAGCACTGGCCAGCTGCGAGACGAACTAGGTGTTTTACCCCCAGGCGATATTCGGCAGTGCTTGGTGGCGCTCAGTCGTACGCCAGAAATCCGCGATCTATTTAATTATCGGTTTGATGAGGGGACGCTTAAGGGGCATGCGTTTGGTAACTTATTTCTGACTGCTCTTGAGAAGATGAAGGGTGACTTCGGTTCGGCTGTCGAGCTCGCCGGCAGCGTGCTTAATATCGTTGGCACTGTCGAGCCTATTACGTTAACAAATGTGCACTTAGCGATGGAAAATGGTGATGGCAGTGTTACGCGTGGGGAATTCCGTATTGCTGAACACTCATTTGACGGCCACCGTCCAAAAATGTGGCTCGAGCCAAATGCCGAAGCGAACCCTATGGCAATTAAGGCAATCGAGAAGGCCGACATGGTCGTGATAGCACCGGGAAACCTGTACGGTAGTCTGGCGCCAGCCTTAATTGTACCCGGCGTCGGAGAGGCACTTAAGCGAACAAAGGCGTTGACAGTGTACGTGTCAAACCTGGTGACGAAGCCGGGGCAGACCGATAACTTCACAGTCTGTGACTTTGCAGACGAAATTGAACGGTTAGCTGGGACCGACTTTCTTGATGCGGTTCTATATAACACTGAACAGCCAAGCCAAGACTTGCTCGAAAAATATGCCAAGGAGGGTGAACTGAGCGTTCGAGTTGATGAAAAAGCGCTTCGTGATGCACATTACCTCGCTGTGGGTACCAACCTCCTTTCACGGGCTGTCTGGAAGAATACTAACGCGACCGCTGATCCACTCGCAGCAAATCGTACCTTGATTCGCCATGATTCGGATGCGGTTGCTGCCGCGCTCATGCGACTATATGACTATGCCAGGCCGCAATAATACTTTTTTTGCTATAGACTTCGACCGCTGTCTTGGTGATGTCGGTGCTCTGTATGAACAATTGGTCGATACAATCATCCACCTTGGGTATGCGAACGTAGAAGAGCTGCATGAAGTTCGCTCGCAGGTTGAAGCTAGCGGTGGATCGTTTGATGCAATTGCGTATCTACGCGAAACGGCAGGCGAGGAGGCGGTAAATAGCGTCATTACGGAGTACCTGCATGCTACTGTGGATACGGCGCGTTTTTTGTTACCGGGGGCTCGAGAGCTACTTGATTGGCTAGCTGCTGAAAAAATCCCTCATGGAATCATGACGTATGGAGGTGAGGAGTGGCAACGTGCGAAAATTAGGCGCGCAGGATGTGGCAATGTGTCGACACTCGTGACACGGCGGCCGCAAAAGGGGGAGATAATAGCTTCATGGTACGACCATCAAAGGGGTGTATATCAGGTTCCTGAAGAATATAATGCGCCGGGCGCGATTGCTTCTATCGTGCTTGTGGATGACAAAGCGACGGCATTCAACGGGTTGGAGGGTGCAGTTGGCAGCCGTGGATATTGGGTGCGGCCTTCTGGCGCACAGTTATTAGCGTCTCAGTCTGGCGATGTACCGACAAATGTTCGTATCGTGCAATCTTTACATAATATTGTAAATTACGAGCAGAACATATTGACATAAAGTAAAGCTTATGGTAATATGGAATTATGAAACAAGAAGCAACACAAACAAACAACAGTTTTTTTAAAAAGCTCGAAGACCTTCATACGTACGAGGCAATTTTAGAGACAAACAATGCCTTTAAAAATGCACTTCTGCTTGTGTCGGTCTCAATCAACGTTGCCGTTTTGGTAACATGGATCGTTCTCCAGCTCGCGTAAGAAGAAGTGTAAATAAAAACTGCGCCCCCATAGCTAACAGGGGCGCAGTTTTTATTTATCCACAAAAATGTGGATAACTGTCCGCCTACAATAAAAGTAATCAAAAAGGGTATTGCAGTGGGTAGTTGTGGGTAGTATAGTAAAAGCAGTGGAAGAAAGTGGGTAACACCACACAGAAAAACAAACACAGCCACTAATTAAAAAAACCAACTCTAAACCCGAAAGGACCGCACGTGTCCCGCGTCGATTACTTCGAACGAAAGCTTGATGACAAGCGCCGGTTAACCATACCGACGGAACTTCGAAGTGAATTCTCCGCAGGAGTCGTTGTGACCAGAGGGTTCGGAAATTATCTGCATCTCTACCCACAGGACGTATGGGACAGGGAAGTTGAAACGGCACTTGCTGGCAGTATTCTCGATGAGAGAGTCGCCGACTTGAATGTTCGATTCCGTCGCGGTAAAACGGCGGCCGAACTGGATCAGAAGCAGGGGCGCGTCACTATTGAGCAGCATTTGCTTGATTATGCAGGTATAGACCGAGAACTGATCGCCGTACGAGCTGGAGCGTATTTCCGAATATTGCCAGCCACAGCTGAAGTCTAGAGTCAGGGTATCAACACTAGCTCATTAACAATTCACCACAAGCAAGAAAACTCTCGAGATCAACTATCCGGCGGTGAAGGTGCGTGGTTACTCTGTCTCCACATAAATAAAGACAATGCACCTTACTTCACACACACCTCCCAAAAAACTCCACCTCACACATAAGTCTCTCACGTGTTATTCCTCTATGATTTGCCTTAGGCGGTCTACTAATAGGAATAACCCAACTTATACACAAAAACAAACACACCTATGCGAAAACAAACAGTATCTTCATCGCTGGTTAGGTGATCTCGAGCTTTCAGACTATAAAATGATATAGTAGGGAAGTATGAGTTTCAAAGAACATCCACCACAGCCGGAAGCGTCACCAACGTCTCCGATTCATGTTCCAGTGCTTCTTGAAGTAACACTGCAGGCAATGCAACCTCATTTAGGCGAGAAATATCTCGATCTGACGGCGGGGTATGGCGGTCATGCGGGGGTGTTTTTAGAGCATACGAAAAACTTTGCAGAAAGCTATCTTGTCGATCGTGACGATCGGGCTATTTCATATCTCGAAAATTACAGGAAACAAGGTGTAACGCTATTGCATACTGATTTTTTAGCTGCTGCGAAGCAGCTGGTTGAATCAGACCGACGATTTGATATCGTTTTGGCTGATCTGGGGGTGTCGTCACCACAACTCGACCAAGGCGAGCGAGGGTTTTCTTTTACACATGATGGTCCATTGGACATGCGCATGGATAGGCGACAGGACGTGTCGGCTGAAACGTTAGTTAATACTAGCTCGAAAGCTGAACTAGTCGATATCATCGTGCGATACGGCGAGGAACGTCGAGGTTTCGCAACTACGGTTGCCGAAGCGATCATCGATACCAGGCCGCTTCATACCACAAAAGAACTTGCTGAATTGGTGAAAACTGTTTATCGTGGACCGTGGAAGAAAATCCACCCAGCCACACGCACATTTCAAGCACTGCGTATTGCGGTCAATCAAGAACTACGACAAGTAGATGAACTGCTACCACTACTGCCAAAGCTGTTAACGCCGGGCGGAAGGGTAGGGATTATTAGCTTTCATAGTCTTGAGGATCGTTTGGTGAAACAATATTTCAAAGACCAAGCGAATGCCGGATACGAAGCCGAGCTTTCTGTCATTACCAAAAAACCGCTCGATGGTGCCACTTACGATGTTCACAATCCGCGTTCGCGAAGTGCAAAGCTTCGAGTCGCTGTGAAAAAATAAAAATATACCAACAAAGAAAGGGCACAAAATTATGCCAGTTCACATCAACGTACAATTCCAAGACGCAGACGTAGCACAGACCGTTAACGTTCGCCACGCCTAGTCTCGAACTATCAGTAACAGTATTGCAACATTAATGCAATACTGTTACTGCAACAATGTTGCAAATACACTTCTTATGAAGCTATTTTGCTATGAAAAATAAACACTAAACGAAATAAACACGTATGTCGTATCAACGAACCCCATCCTACACATCTCGACGGACGCAGAACTGGAGCCGCAACCAGAACACGACGCGGTTTGTTTCGAACGTCAAACTTGGCCCTGTTGCTCATACAGTACTGATTGCCCTTATGATTACAGTGCTCGGTTTGATATACTTGACGCAGGCAGTGAAGGCGACAGGCTATGACAATCAGGCGAAACAGATTGATGATAAAATAGCCGAGCTTGAAACGCGCAAATCTGACCTAGAGGTAGAAAATGCGCGATTAACTGCACTTGAAAATGTGCGAACAAGTAATGTCGCACAGGCGATGACAAGCCCTGAATCTGTCGAATACGCACGATAGCATGAAATACACTGGCTTTAGCGACGACCGAGTTAAACTTTTCTCGATTGCCCTTATCATTTTGATGGGGCTTTTTGTGCTTCGACTGTTTTATTTGCAGGTTATTATGCACGATGAATATACGCAACTGGCGCGTGCTGAACAGCAACGAAGACTGGTTATCCCCGCTGAACGTGGTGAAATTTATGCATTGACGCACAATCAGCCGGTAAAGTTAGTCTTGAATCAAGCAGTCTATACAATATTTGCCGATCCACAGGTTGTCGAGGACAAAGATAAGGTAATAGATGTTATTTCCCGCGTAGCTGGTGGCGAGATGGTAGATAAAGCGCGTGAAGTCCTCAAAAATGCGAGTGACGAATCCAGGTACGTTATTCTGGCAAAGGGCGTAACCCGTAAGCAGGCTGAACTGATCAAAAAAGAAACACTAGCAGGGGTTGGTGCGCAAACCGAGACGCGTCGCGTGTATCCCGAAGGTGGCTTAGCTTCGCAAACCCTTGGCTTTGTGAATGCAGAAGGGATGGGGCAATATGGCATTGAGCAGTCGCTCAATGATCGCCTCACTGGTAAAGATGGGTTGTTGCAGGCAGTCACCGACGTCAGTAATGTACCGCTATCGATTGGCAAAGATAATATCAATATTGAACCGCAAGACGGTGAAGACATCGTGCTATCGATCGACCGTAATATACAGTCGTATGTGGAAGATACGCTAAAAAAAGGTCTAGAAAAAGCTGGTGCGAAAACGGGTAGTGCTGTCGTCATGAATCCACGTACTGGCCAGGTGATGGCGATGGCGAATTACCCGACCTATAACCCGGCGGAATTCTTCAAAGTAACGGACGTACAGGCGTTTACGAATGGCGTTGTTTCTAGTCCGTATGAACCTGCATCGGTACTAAAGACATTGCTATTTGCTACTGCTATCGATCAGGGGGCTGTTAATAGAATGACGCCGTACGTAAACACTGATTCCGTACGAGTTGATGATGCGGTAATCAATAATGCATTGAAGGGTATGACAGGTACTCGTACAATGCAGGAGGCCTATAACTGGTCACTCAACACGGGGTCTGTATATGCAGCACAGCAGCTTGGTGGCGGACGTATTAACGACAAGGCCCGTAAGATTATGTATGAGTACTATCATGATCGATTTGGGCTTGGCGAGACAACAGGCGTAGAAGTGTTTGGTGAGCAGTCCGGGTATGTCGTTGAGCCAAATGCGGCAAGTGGTGAAGGTAATGCTGTGCGCTACTCGAACATGACATTTGGGCAGGGACTTGATGTTACGATGATTCAAGTGTGCTCGGCATTTGTATCGATTATTAACGGTGGAAATTACTATAAGCCGACAGTGTTGGCGGGTACTGTCGACAATGGTGTATATAAACCGGATACAAAGCCACAACCCGAGCGTCGGACGATCAGTCAGGCGACATCGGATGAGATGGTGAAAATGGCAATGGAGGGTCGTAAGGCGTTTTATGATTCAAAGCGAGACCGTAGTGGCTATATGGTCGGCGGAAAAACCGGTACATCACAACAAATTCAAAATGGTAAATATGTTTTCAATGAAACAGTCGGAACATACCTTGGTTTCGGGGGTGACACTGAAGCAAAGTATGTCATAATGGTACAAGTAGCTGCGCCCGACAAAAAGCTTGAAGGCGGTATACACGCCGGCCCGATCTTCACTGATATATCGAACTGGATGATAGATTATTTAAAGCTCCAACCACAAGGATAAAGCATGAACACACAAACACTTACCACTGCCACGAATGAACTGACTGGAATGTTTCTATTAAGTCTCGGTGCGTTTTTATTCGCAATGGCTCTGACTCCAATTTATACTTATTTTGCCTATCGATATCATTTCTGGAAAAAACAGCGCAGTACAAGTACGACCGGTGAGGCACTAACGGTTTTTAATAAGCTGCATGCCAATAAGTTTAAGCGCAATATTCCAACGATGGCCGGTGTGATTGGTGTCGTAGCTATAACGGTGATTACTCTCGGCTTTAATTTGGACCGCTCAGAGACATGGTTGCCGCTCGCGGCATTGGTTGGCGGTGGCTTGGTGGGGCTTCTCGACGACATTATTAATCTGCGAGGGCAGGGTACTGGCGTGGCCGGGTTGCGTTCGAGTATAAAGTTTACAATGATTGCAGTTCTTGGAGCTGTGCTTGGCTGGTTCTTTTATGCGAATCTGCAGTTTACAGAGGTGCATTTACCATTTTTGGGCGATTTTGAAATAGGCCTGTGGATTGTTCCATTGTTCGCTTTTGCGGTCGTTGCAACCGGCAACGCAGTAAATATTAGTGACGGGCTTGATGGCTTGGCTGGCGGCTTATTGGCACTAAGTTATGCAGTGTTTGGGGGAATTGCGCTGTTTCAAGAGCAGTTACTACTTGCAGGATTCTGCTTTACGGTTGTCGGCGCACTGCTGAGCTACCTGTGGTTCAATATCTATCCGGCTCGGTTCTTCATGGGGGACGTTGGTAGTTTTGCATTCGGAGCAAGCCTTGGGGTGATCGCGATGATGACAAATGCATTATTTCTTCTCCCAGTCATTGGATTCCTGTTCGTCATCGAAGCCGGCTCTAGTTTAATTCAAATTACATCAAAGCGGCTGTTTAAGCGTAAAGTATTTGTTTCCGCACCGCTGCATCATCACTTAGAAGCGAAAGGGTGGCCAGAAGTGAAGGTTACGATGCGATTCTGGGTGATTGGTTGCGTAACCGGTTTCATTGGTTTTCTGCTGGCGCTTGCAGGAGGGCATGTTTAAACTATGCAGGTAGCTGCTGCGCGTAACGGACGAGCAGTGCAAGGTACTGCTCCGGGGGAACCTGTTCTCCGGCGGCATCGACCTGATTATCTCATCCTGTTATTTATGGGGCTGTTGATGCTTATCGGCCTAATTACGATGTATGCAATTGGGCCGCAGCGCGCCAATGTGCTGAATAACGCCTATGGGTCGAATTATAGTGAAACCTATTTTGTTATTAAGCAGGCGGTTAGTCTTGCACTGGCAGGCATGGCTTTTGCTGCTTTCGCTATCGTGCCGTACAGATTTATACAGAGGTATGCAGCAAAAGTACTCCTGGCTGGGATAATAGCCTGTACGCTGCTATTCCTGGCGGGAAATGTGCTCGATATCCGAGCAATCGTGCCCGAGACTCTTGGTGCGCACCGATGGTTCTTCTTGGGGCCACTTGGAAGTTTTCAGCCAGCAGAGCTTTTAAAGTTTGGCATCCTTTTATTTGCGGCTGGATTCTTAGGTATGCGTGCCCGTCAAGGTGTCATTAATGATAAAGAGCTCACGTTAAAGCCGATGGCGGCACTCATGGCGGTAGCGGCGCTGTTTATTATCGTCTTTCAAAAAGATATGGGAACAGGTATCTCGCTGACCGCAATTGTCATGACGATGATTATTGCGGCACACATGAAATGGGAGATTATCTTTAAAATCATGCTTGGGTTAGTTGCTCTTGGCGTGGTGTTTATTTTAATTGCCCCGCATCGCATGGAGCGTGTATCGACCTTTCTGTCGGGTGATGCAATTTCAAGCGATCAGGCATCAGGTGATGCGTATCATATTAAGCAAGCAAGAATAGCGATCGGAACCGGCGGCCCATTTGGTCTTGGTATTGGAAATAGTGTGCAGGCGACTGGATACTTGCCGGAGGCAATTAACGACTCAGTCTTTGCAATTCTGGGAGAGACATTTGGGTTTGTCGGTTTGGTAGCAATCATGGGGTTGTTCTCTGCGCTGCTATTTCGACTATTGCGAACGATAGATGGCCTGCAAGATATGCGCATGCGTCTTGTCGTTGCTGGAGTATTTGGCTGGATGGCGGCGCATGTTGTGATGAATATTGCTGCAATGACTGGCCTTGTCCCGCTTACTGGTATTACGTTGCCGCTATTGAGCTATGGCGGTACTAGTATGTTATTCATTGCTGCCGGGCTTGGGCTTGCTTTTCAGTTGTCGCGGTATACGTCGCATTTGGTAAATCATAAGGAGGGAAAAAATGAAGATTCTCGCAGTCGGCGGGGGGTCGGGCGGCCACGTTACGCCAGTCGTCGCAGTTATTCGTGAGCTACGTCAGTTAGACCAAGAGGCGGAAGTGCGTTTTTGGTGTGATAAGACATTTGAGGCACAGGCGAGGAGTATTGTGTCTAAATATGACCAATCGATACCTGTTACGTCAATCATTTCTGGCAAGCTACGACGATATCACGGCATGCCACTCTGGAAGCAGCTACTGACACCTTCGATCGTTCTCCCGAATGCTCGCGACCTCTTCCTTGTAGCTGCCGGGTTTATGCAAAGTATTGCAAAGTTGCTTATATGGCGACCCGATGTCGTATTTACCAAGGGTGGGTTCGTATGCCTACCTGTCGGATACGCGGCTGCGCTGCTCAGAGTGCCACTTGTGATTCATGACTCTGATGCACATCCGGGGTTGACGAACCGCTTACTTGCACGGTTTGCTACGACTATTGCGACTGGTTCTCCACTCGAGTATTACTCGTACCCCAAAAGCAAATCACATTACGTCGGTATTCCTGTGGATGCGACATTTCATCCTCGTACGGCCACTCAAAAAATCGAGAGTAAGCGACAACTCGGTGTTGAGCAAGATGTGCCACTTGTTGTAGTGACTGGCGGCGGACTGGGTGCTGTACGTATTAATAATGCAGTAATGCGGAGCCTTGATGTATTGTTGCCGCGCGTCTCGCTTATTCTTGTGTCTGGTGTTGCGCAATACGAGGAGTTAAAGAAAATCGCACCTGAACATCCTCGGTTTCAGCTCACTCCTTTCGTCTCGAGTGGTATGGCTGATATGCTCGGTGCGGCTGATATTGTCGTAGCGCGCGCCGGCGCAACCACACTTCTTGAATTGGCGGCTCTCGGTGCGCCGACGATTCTTATTCCGAACGGCCTGCTAACTGGGGGTCATCAACTGAAGAATGCCAAAGTGTATCAAGATGCCGGTGCCGTTGAGGTGATCGAGGAGAATACGATGATAGCTGATGATACGCTACTTGCGCAGACTATCTTACATTTACAGGATGATCCGGAGCGTCGGAAGGAGATGTCGGAAGCGTTTCTATCGTTTGCTAAGCCGCGTGCCGCCTCGGATATGGCACGACTGATAGTTGATGCGGTTGTGCGCAAGTAGCGCTAGGAATCTGTTACAATAACATAAGAACTATGGGCAAATTTTCTCGCACTCCATCTGACCAGCCGCCGCGTCGTCGTGCCGCGTCGACCGAAGAGCGTACGCCGGCAACCCAGAGCGACGACGAGGCGGTCTTGTTTCGACGTAATCGTACGTTGACCGGTAGTCCGTCGTCATATGTCCGGGCAACTGCCGAGCGCGCCGGACACATGAAGTCTGGTCGCGTTCAGGCGCACGAACTAACCATGCAACGTCGCAAGCTGGGTGGTGCTTTAGTCGGATCGTCTATTGCCGCCGTCGTACTACTGGTAGTCGTTCTGCAATTTACTGCCCACGCAGCAATTAGTACCCCTGGTGTAGTCGCTCCAGTGCCGACCGATATGTATAAAAAAAGTATCGAAGCATATCTTGTGTATCGGCCATTTGAGCGTATTCGGCTTTTTACGAATGAGGAAAATTTGTCACGTCATGTTATGCACGATGCTCCTGAGGTGGCCGCAGTGAAGGTCGTAGGAGGTGGCGGATTTGCGACATCTGTGTTTGAGGTAACATTACGTAAACCCTTGGCATCATGGGCTATCCAAAATGCTCGCTACTATGTCGACGAAAAAGGCGTATCGTTCAGTCGCAACGGTTATGACGACCCTGCTATTTCAATTATAGATGAAAGTGGCGTCCCCGTCGAAGCGGGTGTTGCGATTGCTAGTAACCGGTTCCTCGGCTATGTTGGTCGCACGATTGGTGAATTTGAAGATCATGGCGTGGCGATAGATAAAGTTTCTATTCCTATTGGCACAACACGGCAGATAGCTATTATTCCTTCAGGGAAGGGGTATCCGCTGCGTATGTCGATTGATCGTGCAGTGGGTGAGCAAGTGGAGGATGGCGTCAGGGCGCTTCGATATGTTGATTCGCAGAACCTTACTCCGCAGTATATCGATGTGCGTGTTGGCGGTAGGGCTTTTTACAAGGAATAGGGGAATTGCAGGCGAGGGGATTCGTGTTCTACTTTTGTTCGCTTATGTAAAAAACTATATTTAAATATATAAATACAAAAAAAGCAAATAGTCAAAAAAGAGGGGAAAGGGGTAGTGGGGCAATGAAAAATAAAAAAAGTCAAATACTGTATAGATTGTGGATAAGTTTATTCGTCTAACTAAACGCATTAAATAGCACACAGTATGATATGCTTCCGCTCGTTGTCTGTATGTATGTTCGGGATATGTTGCACATAAAAATATCTAATGGCTAAGTACGTGCATTGAGCAGCTCCCTCCTAAAAAGAAACGATTAAGGTTAATGTAGTTGTATAATGACGTATTGGCACTAAATCGACCTGAATGCTTACTCATCTGTACAATCATTATTTAATGTCGTAAAAGGTATATTGTGCGACGCATATTATATTTCTCGTTTTCCTACTCATATACACTAACCTGCTCGCCAAAACTATGTTTTTTATGCGTGCGAATAACTAATGGATCATCCCCGCTTTCACGCATGTAATAATTCTCATATACCCACGGCTACGTGCCTTTACCGGCGTCTTGTAAATTCTATATAAAGCGTCTGTCAATTTCGCATATGTTAGTTCCATTGCTATGGTAATTAGGTATCCTGAATGTTCTATTTTTGTTCGTACCTGGTGCATATCGTATTTTACACGGACATAGAGAAGTGATTGTACCGCTGTGCGGCCCGATGATTATCGGAGTCGAACAATAGTAGCTTCTTCACCAGGCTTGGTGGCTGTATGGATATCGATACGGGCTTCTTTTGGCCGTGAATCTACCTTAGGCCTGTTCGAGGTGTCTGTGCGGCTTGTGGTATCTCGCTGCGGTTGTGGGCGTGCCTGATTAGACTGCTCGCTGTCACGCCGTGGCGTAGTTGATGTAGCTGGGCCGTCATGAGGTATGTCAGATGTGGTTTTTTTGCGTCGACGATTGCGGCTACGTTTCTTTTTAGGTGTTATGTTCTGGGAGTCATCAGATACTATCTGTGGCACGGGGGCGTCAGATGAAGGTGGCGTACTGTCCGCTTGTGACACTGTTGGCGCACTATCTGGCACCATTGGTGGTAGCTGAGGCTTTTCTGGCGTGTCAATTTTCTTTTGCTCGGCAGGGGGTGTGACTCTTTTTGCCTCTTCAGACTCGATAATAAAGCGCGGACGGTTTGGCGTGTTTGCCTGCGGTGTAATAACGTTCGATTGGGCATTAATTGGCCACTGCTTTTGCTGGGCTTGTGATTGAGGGGCTTTAGGCTTTTGAAGATGTTCAGGTGGCTGGATGAGCGATGAGATCTCCTGCTGTACCTCTTCCCTGCTCCTACTGTACAGGTGGCGAGTATTGTCGATGATTTCCTTGGTGTTATCAAATTGCGGCGGCGGGAGTTCGAGTGTACGGGCACTAAAAGCAGGTGATTTTTCACCTTGGATAACCATATTGATAACAAAATTACGGTTATTCATCTGTAGGAGATCAACGGATTCAAAGTTTGGCTCGAACTGCTTGGCGAGGATTTCAGCGTCATCTGGAGAGACACGGAATGAAATCATCGTACCAACGTTACCGAATACGGCATCACGAACAGTATCGCTCATCTGAGCGGTATACTGGTTAGCTACGGTAAGGTTAAGGCCGTATTTTCGCGCCTCTGATAGAATTGTTGCGAAGCTGTCGGTGGCAAAGTTTTGGAACTCGTCCACGTACAAAAAGAATGGTCGGCGATCTTTGACGTCTGGGATGTCCGATCGACTCATTGCAGCGAGCTGAATTTTCGTGACAAGGAACGAGCCAAGAATACCGGCATTGTCCTCGCCAATAAGACCCTTGGATAAGTTGACTACGAGAATTTTACCTTCATCCATAATTTTACGAATATTGAAGGTACTCTTTGGTTGGCCAATGATATTTCGGATAACCGGGTTAGCAGTAAACGCACCAACCTTGTTGAGGACTGGAGCAACAGCTTCGGCCACAAACTTATCATTCCAGCTAGCAAACTCTACTTTCCAGAACTGCAATACGACGGTGTCTTGGCAGTAATCAAGTGTTTCTTTGCGGAACTTCTTATCGGTTAGCATACGCGTAATGTCGAGCATGGTGGTTTCCGGGCGATCGAGTAGCGCCAGGATGGTATATCGAAGGATGTATTCGAGTCGAGGACCCCATGAGTCGCCAAACATGCGTTTCAAAACGCCAATGACCTCTGAGGAAATGTTGGATTTCTGATTGGGGTCATGTACCTCTAGCGGATTAAAGCCGAGCGGGTGGGCTGTGTCGGCCGGATTAAAGTAGACGACGTCTTGTATGCGGCTTTTTGGAATGAACCGAAGGTTATTAACAGCAAAGTCACCGTGCGGGTCGATAATTGCATAGCCTTGATCGTAAAAAATGTCAGACAGTGCGAACAGCTCGAGCAAACCTGATTTACCGGCACCAGTTTGCCCAATGATATAAACGTGACGCGAGCGATCATAGCGCAGCATGCCGAATTGGCGATTCATGCCGCGGAAGTTTGTAAGGCCGAACGCACTAATTTGATCATCGATGGTCGAATCACCAGTAATGGTCGGTAGTTTTGCTGGCGGTTCGGCAGTTTTATTACTTGCCCAGACGATATTTGGCGTCTCAACGTTGGTGTGCGGGAGGTGAAATACCGATGCCAATTCTTCGATGTTTAAGATGTATCCGCGATCGATGAATAGGCGTGCGCGGTATTTTGCAAGATCTTCTTTTTTAAAGCTGGCGCTTGTCATGCGAAAGCCGTTAAGGTTGGTACTATTGAATTGTTTAAATGTACCGACAATTGCCTGCATGTGCAGTTTCGCACTTTCCTGGCTCTCCCCTAGGTACGCTAAACGAAGCTTAACTTGATAGCCAAGCTTTGTTGCCTTTGTTTCTGCTTCGGAGATGCGAGTCTTGTCTCGGTCGGACAGCTCTTTTGGCGCGGAGGTGCTGCCACTGCCCTGTTCTGGCGGTTTCCAGAATGCTTCAAATAGGCCGGCTATCCATGCTGCCCCACCGCCACCGCCGCCAAATAGCATGCCGCCGCCGTTTTTCATGCGCGTCACCCATTTTTCAGACGATTTATGCCAATCATCCGGGACAGGACGCACAAGCACCTGCACCCATATCTCCTCACCCGTTGCTTCGAGTTTAGCAAGCGTTCCGGTGATGCCGGCGAGCGGGTCAACTTCAAAGTTCTGGAAAGTTTTAATAGGTAGATATTCGCTCGTAGCGAGGGTAATTTCTGAGGTATAAATGACAGAGTGATCGCGTTCGTGGGCGACATAATCTTCGTCTGCTTCATGAATCTGTACTGTCGGATATTGCGAGTAAATCTGGCTTTCGACAAAGCTTTGGAGTGTTCGTGGTGTCCAGACGTAAAAACGGATGCGGCCGTCGACAGAGGCGATTTCGAAACTTAGGTGCTCCTGTACTCCCCCGTTGAGTTTTAAGTCTTTACCATCGCGCAAGATACCGTGAAGGCTGGCGAACAGTTGTTCGGCGGCAAGTTCGGACTTGTCGTTGGCTTTTGGAATTTCAAGTACCAGAAGGACACTTTCGACATCCTTTATGGCTTCGATTTGCTTATTGTTTTTCCATGTAAGGTATACTAAAACGCCGACGATTGGAAGCCAAACGTACCATTGTAGCAATGTCGAAATAAGCCACGAGAAAATGCCCATTGTACCTCTTATTGTCGCACCTTAGCGGAATAAGCGCAACCAACTTTTATGCAGTTGGCTTAGCTAATTCGTAGGTTGCTTTGGCGACGCGTTTAAATTGTGGTTTGCTTTGTAGGTTCAGTAAGATCGTCGTCTCTTTAACGTGACGGCTTTTTAGGACGCGTTTAACGATTTCGTCACGATGTAGCGGCTCGCCTGCCTTTTTGAGAACATCGGCAATGATATCGGCAACCGTACCGCGGCTGAATCCCCATGAATCAAGTGCATAGATGCCACGACCGATGAGAACGAAGCGACTGTCTTTGATGAGTTCATTGTGAATTGCCTGCGTAGTGACGTCTTTTCGTTTAAAGCTGCTGTCTTTAATAGAGTCAGCGATTTCAGAAAAGTGCATCGGTTTGGCATTTTCAGCAAGAATGACGTAAATCTTGTCACGAATATTCTTTGGATTGACGGTCGGCCATTTAGCAAGACCCCACTGCCCTTTTAGGCTGGCAAGGTGCTTTGAGAGGCTGGCGATGGCAGCAATTTGATTCGGGTGGTCGTAATTCAGCTCGTTGTCAAGCTGTTCGACGGTTGTTGGTTCGCCATGCTTTTTAATGGCCTTAACGATTTCATCGATTTTTGCACGATACGCTTTTTCGTCACCGTGTTCAGCGATGCCAACTCCGTGGTGGTAGTTGTCGTTTTCAGAAATAACGGTGAGGCGTGGTGCTAGTTCAGCTACGAAGGCTACATGCGCTTGCTGAAGGCTGTTTGATGCTTTACCGACGATCTTATCGGCAAGTTGTGAAACGCGAGCAGCACGGCCAAGTTCGGTGAGTTCACGGACAAAAAGTTTTTCAAGTGAAGTAACTGCAGGGATTTTATTATCTTCGGCGGCAATTTTCAGGCGGATAAGAATAGCTTTTTCAAGCTGACGGACGCGTTCGCGAGTGATGCCGAGTAGTTCGCCGATCTGCTCAAGGGTTTCCTTGCGATCAAAAAGGCCAAAACGTCGGGTGATGATTTCTTGTTCTCGTTCTTGGTCAATAACAGCCAAAATGTCTTTAATGGCAGCGCCTAGGTCGGTGATTGTTTCTGTTTGCACAGCGTTACTCATTGTTTTGCCTTCAGTGTCCTTCCGTGTGGTTTAGCGACAGATTTATTCAAATTCTTAAACCACTATAAAACATATATTTTATTATGTCAAATGTTTTTGTACTTAAATTTATTATAGCACATAATAGACGCTTATGGTAAATAGTTATTTGAAAGTTTCTATATGTAAAAAACGTGTCATTGTTTATAAAAGAGCCCGCCCCCCGATAGGAGCGTTTTACATAAGATCAGTAATCTTATGGGCTCTGTTTCGGGCGGCGGCGTTCGCTACTGGGTTCCTTGTCTTCGCGTCAGTAGCATATGTACTTCGCCTGCTTTTTCAATGATTTCTTTCAACTGCAGTTGTGACATGCGTTCATGCCAGACGGGATTACGCCAAGCAAGCATGTAAACTGCATGATCAGTCTCCACAAGTGATCCTCTTCCAAGATCGGCTGCGGATACTACTCGTGCGGCCAACTCTTGGTAGTTGGGTGGAATGTATTCTTTGTATTGCACACAAAGCCGCAATAATTCGCAGACCGCTTCACGAGCATGCATTGGAATGGGCGTGAGTCGCATCGGTGCTCCTTAGAAAGGTGTATGAAAAAGGGCTAGGCTACCAATATTATATAAGAAAAATTAACTTACGTCTATATCTTACTAGAAAAGAGCCCGCCTCTGCAAAAGAGGTAGTATATGGCGTACCATACGGGCTCTTCGACAGTCGACGGGCAGTTATAATTGAGGTGCTGTGTCAGGATTGCAACTCTTCGCTTCGCTCTTCTCTGCTCTCTTTGGCAGTATCTTCACCTGCGAGTAGCTTACTAAACGTAACCAGCCAAACGCCCGCTACCCAGCAGATGAGAAACTGACGTGCGTCGACCGCCCCTTGCAAGATCAGATTCATTACAACCGACCAGAATCCGGCCGTAAGCGGAATGAAAAGCAGGTACCATTTGCTATCGTACGCAAAACGCGGATAGATAATGCGGAGAATTGCCGCCAGAATGAGCCCGATGCTCAACGAAAAGAAAAAGTCATAAAAATCCATGATGTCCTCAATCCCGTAACGTACGATCCACTAAGCGAACTGTAAATATATTATATCATAAGACTGTGTTAAGTAAATAAGGTATTTGCGATGAAGCAACTACTAATAAGTACGTTAAAAAAAGAGCCCGCGCCCGTCCAGAAGGGCCTATAGCGTACAGTGTAGTGTACAAGCTTCTCTGGGCGGGTCGACGGGACGGCTGGTTTAGCTGGCGAGATGAGTCACTGAGCGTGGTCGTGTGTGGCGGACTTTTGCTTCATGATGATATCTG
>JALRDG010000066.1 GCA_023257055.1 Candidatus Saccharimonadia bacterium
TGGCCCGGCGGGAGCGACAGAACAGGAGCCAACTGTGACGAAGTCACAGGATAGCGCTGCTTTAGCGAGCATGGCTCCGTCGCAAGGTTCGCAAGAAACACGACTGCAGGAGGCGGCTGAAGGCCGGCCAGTGCATACACCGGAAAAGGTGAAGAAAAATGGTCACACGTTTCCTATCCGGACCTATCGGCCATTAGCTACACCAAATGATCCACGAGCGCAGCAGTGGTGGGTATCTAAAATAGGTGCTTCGAACGTCTGGGATAATCAACCATCGTCAGACACGACAACGCTAGCCATTATTGATACAGGTTTTGCGCTTGCCCACGAGGAATTTTCCGGCCGATGGGCGCTCAATGTAGCCGAAACCGGACCTGCTCAAACAGAAGCGCCTTCGGCTCTCAATTGCACGGCTCGATCTCTGCCACTCGACGCAAGCTGTAATTTAATCGATGACGATCGTGACGGCACGATTGATAACGAGACCGGTCCGGTGACGTACGAAAATCCCTCACGGCGCAACTGTAGCGATCAGTTAAGACCGCTAACAAAAGATTGTAACCGTATTGATGATGACGCCAACGGCTACATCGATGACGTGCGTGGTTGGGACTTCATGCACAATGATAATTCAGCGCAAGCCGGCGAATTAAATCCCGCTGGTGATGGTGTGACCCATGGAACGATGGTGGCGGGTGTTGCAGCTGCTACGGGTAATAATGGCGTCGGGGTGGCCGGCGTTAACTGGACAGCAAAAATTCTCCCTCTGCAAGCAATCGATGACGACTCGTATGGCGATACGCTCAGTGTTGGCGACGCAATATATTATGCAGTGTCACGAGACGTCGATGTAATTAGCTTAAGCCTCGGAAGTAGTCTACCGGATGAATACGTACGGCAGGCGGTGCAAGCCGCGCTTGCGAAAGGTATTGTTGTCGTTGCCGCCAGTGGAAATGATGGCTGCGAATGTATCGTTTATCCAGCACGATATCCAGAAGTTTTGGCGGTTGGCGCGCTTAATACGAACGACACTCCGGTTGATTTTAGTTCGTGGGGTAGCGCATTGGATATCTTAGCGCCGGGCGTTGATATTGCAACGGCCTCGTGGTCGGCATCGCAACAGACGAGCGCCTATGTTACTGGAGTAAATGGTACCTCATTTGCTACACCGCTCGTAGGTGGCTTAGTTGCTCGACTCATAGCCGAGCAACCTCAGGCTACGCCTGGACAAATTATCGCAGCGATCACGGGAACGACAAATCGCCTGACGCTCGGCGGAACTACGTCGCGCTCTAATGTGCTCGGGTATGGCTTGTTTAAGGCAGATAGTGCGCTATATCGGATGAAGAACCCAGCCGTAGAAAACCTGATGTATGCTTTTTCTGGTGTCCAAACGGGGTCGTATTTCACTGATTTGCTTCCAGCTGAACCAGCAGGCCTTAGTCGGGTATATCAATGCTCGTCTCGTCCTGGCAATCAGCCGATTTATGAGGTGACAAAATCTTCACAGCGCTTCTTTACTATCAACGAAGTAGAGCGGATTCGCGCGGAGCAGCGCGGGTATACGAGCAGTCTATTTGCTTATGGCTGCGTACAGCAGCAACACGATGTACCTGCTGCCGTGCGCAATCTAGATGTTTTCCGTGAATTTCGTAATATCACTCAAAAACAGTAAGGCTACTTGACTACCTGACCGTAACTAATAGAGTAAAAAATTCGCTGATCGGCGTATCGTACTGTACCGCAGTTTACATCACCGTCATCAAGAGTCTGATCTACTAGTTTGGCAACATTGGCATTATCGACGAACCGAATAACGATATTCACTCCATCGTAAGGGTCTCCGCAGCTAATCCGGCTGTCTCCTTCATTATCATAAAACCATTCTTCCGTGTGGATGCCTTTTACGTTCGGTACTTGCTGTAAAACATCTTTTAGGGCTGGATTGGATGCGATTAGGCTACTTAGCGGAGTGCCGCCGCCACTGACGGGGTCAAGGGGCCAAGTGGCCATATTTGTTTGTGTTGCCCAGATGTTTAAAGATTGATTTACTTTTCGTAAGCCATCACTTATTGCCGATGCTTGAGAACGTTCTTGTATGGCTCTGTATGATACGAGAGTTATGCTAGCGAGAATGCCAATTACCACAATAATGACAAGAAGTTCAATGATGGTGTAGCCGGTCGGACGCGTGTAAGACATTATTAAGAGTATATACCGCTTACGTAAAAAATCCCAGCTTCGTTTTATGAAGGAGATGCATTTCCACATATTCGCATGCAGCACGCGACGGCGCAAGATGGTAGGTAGGTTTTTTAGCCGACAGGGTCACCGACTGTATCTGAAGCAAGTTGTACTAAGTCTGCCGGAGTCATGCTCGATTTAAGAATGAATTTATGTGCACCAAGGCTTAAAACTTCGGCTTCTGTTTCTCTGTCGGACAAATTTGTGCAGACGATGATTTTCGCATTCGGGTAATCATGCATGTCGATATTGCGTAAAAAATCTTTTCCGCCCATTAACGGCATAAATAAGTCGAGTAGTACTAAGTCGGGCTTGATTTTTTTCATCAACGAAACGCCTTCAATGCCATTATTTGCCGTATGCACGACATACCCCTTATGCGTAAGAACAAGCTTATAAACATCCTGTAGCACGATCTCATCTTCAATAATCAGAACGGTTTTACTCATGCGGCATCCTTATAATGAATGTCGTACCTTTTCCGAGGGCGGATTTGAGCTGTATCGTGCCGCCATGCATTTCGATGATTTGCTTTACCCAGTAGAGTCCGAGGCCTGTTCCACTTACCGTGTCAGACAGTTCATTATCGACACGAGTAAACTTGTCGAATATCCGTCCATGATGTTCTTTGGCGATACCCACTCCTTTGTCGGATACGATAATTTCGACAAAGCGACCCTCCGCATTAATAGCAATCTGTATCTGGGTCCCGGTGTGACTGTATTTACTTGCGTTCTCAAGAAGATTTATAATGACAAGCTCGATTTCGGCAATATCGACAAGGGCGGTAATTTTCTTTTTGGCCGCCGTAAACGCAACTGTTTGCTTTCTTATGTCTAGTGCTGGCTTGAAGTTGTCTATTGCTTCGTTCATAAGCGACACTAGGTCGCACGGCTGCTTGTCGAGCTTGTATTTACTGGCGTCTATTTGCGCGGTTTTCAGGAGGCTGTTAATAATGCTTAGCTGTCGCTCGTTGCTGTCATATGCCGTTTGCAGATACTGCATCTGGTCGGCGGTTATGGGCCCGGCAAATTCGTCAAGGATAAGGCTAATGTATTGCTTAACGGCAGTTGCCGGTGTGCGGAGCTGATGAGAGGCAAGGGCAATAAACTCATCTTTGCTCTTATTTAATTTCATGAGCGCATCACGCTGTTCGGTGATGGTCATAAGTTTGAGTTGCTCTGCTTCGGCATTTTTTCGTTCCGTGATATTGCGGAAATTGCCGACGATCGCATTAATGTTCGGGGTGTCTAGGTGATTAACGCCGACGGTTTCTACCCAGGCCCATGAACCATCTTTGTGTTTAACGCGATACTCAAGCCGGACTTGATTTTGTGGCGCTAAAGTAATTGTTTGGAACTTCTCCAAAAAATGCGGGTAGTCGTCGGGGTGGATGAAATCTTCAACACCAACTCCTTCGAGTTCTTCTGGTGTGTAGCCGAGCACTTGCCTTATCGACTCGCTGGTATACAAAATATTCCCTGCCGTATCGACAAGCTGTATCGCATCCGTGCTCTGCTCAATTAACGTACGGAAACGTTCCTCGCTGGCTTGAATGGCGTCTTTAATTTTCTTTTTTTCCGTGATGTCGGTAAAGAGGACTGCTACTCGCCGGCTATCATCGCCGCCAATTCTGGTTGCAAATGCATCATACCATCGACCGAGAGCCTCGGCTCGGTTTTCAAAACGGACAGGCTTGCCGGTGAGCGCAACATTGCCGTAAATGCTAAACCAGTCTTCTTCCATGTCGGGCGCGAATTGCCGCATTGTTTTTCCGACGGCGTTCTTTAAGCCGGTTTGCTGCTCGAATACCGAGTTAACTTCAATGAATCTGTAGTCATATGGCTTATTGTTGTCATCAAAAATCATTTCGATGATACAGAACCCTTGATCGATCGAGTTAAACAGGGTCCGATAGCGCTCTTCGTTTTCCTCGACGAGACGTCGGGCGTTTACTTGCTCCGTTACTTCGACCGCATGTGCAAGAATTCCGTAGGTGCGGCTGTCTTTATCGCGGAGAGGTCGATATACGAAATTAAGGTAGCTGGTGGTTTTTTTGCCTTCGGCGTTTACCTGCCACTCGATTGGCATCTCGTTGCCAATGAAGGGCGTGCCGGTAGTATATACATTGTCGAGAAGTTCAAAGAAGCCTTGCTCTTTCAGTTCAGTAAAAACATCTCTTACGGGCTGTCCGATGATACTGCTATCTTTTGCAGTAATTTCTAGAAAGAAATCGTTCGCAAAATCAATAACATGCTCTTTCCCCTTTGTAACGGCAATTGCTGCCGGTGCCTGTGAGAACAAATCGTACTGTCGGTCCGAATCGCCGGTGGCGCTATGGGGTGTATTCCGCTTATTAGTATTGGCCATTTACTGTATGTGTGTCCGTGGCGTGCGCCTCATGGTTAATTACTTCTTATTATAGTTTACGGGCTAGTAATATGAAAGAAATACCATAAGATATGGCAGTCGTACTGTATCTGAAATAGCGTGTTCGATGAGCCTTAAAGAGGTAATTTTCCTGCAAAGAAAAAACGTCGACCGGTAGCGAAAATGTCGACGCTTTATCTTGGAGGGCCAGGAGAGACTTGAACTCTCGACACCCTGCTTAAGAGGCAGGTGCTCTAACCAGCTGAGCTACTGGCCCGTACTTCTAAAGAATATACCAAAATCAGTTCGTTTTGTAAAGTCATTAACCGTGCCTTTTAAAGGTTGTTTACAGCTCGTCAAAAATACTATATGATTACCATAATTTACTGATTAAAAGTTGAGGAGG
Organism: Candidatus Saccharimonadia bacterium; assembly: GCA_023257055.1. Classification (GTDB taxonomy): domain Bacteria; phylum Patescibacteriota; class Saccharimonadia; order Saccharimonadales; family Saccharimonadaceae; genus JALRDG01. The sequence goes on from JALRDG010000066.1 coordinate 5,021, forward strand.
TACGACTTGTTCGCGCGAATACAGCAATTTCTGGGTGGTGGCCAATATAAAAATGACAATCATACAGGATTTTTTGTATCGAGAGGGGTAGTGTTTTGCGTACTGACGCTTGCCGCAGCAATTATTGGATCGCAATTCATCGAAGTAAAGGCGGCGCCGGTGTTGGCAGATGGATTCACCGTACGCACCATGCCGAGCGGACAGGCCGACCTTTTGACGGATTTCAGTTTTACGTCGGATGGTAGTTATTTTACGACTGGAAAGAATGGGCGCGTTGCTTGGGTGTCGGCAGCGGGTACGGCAAAAACAATCGCAACACTACCGGTCGTGGCCGATGGTGATATGGGATTGGTGGGTGTTGCGGTCTCGCACAATGATGACACGTCGAAGGTTATTTATACTGTACGCACTGTTCTCGTTAATAATGTTGCGACGATGCGACTCAGTGCATGGACGGTTGCTGGCTCGCCAACT
>JALRDG010000074.1 GCA_023257055.1 Candidatus Saccharimonadia bacterium
AATCAAATTGCGCAAGCAGCTCTAGCTCGGCCGCAAGCGAATCCTCGCCAGAAGTATTTTCCGTCGTAAGGGGTAAAAGCATCAGCATTCCGGATTCTACGTAACCGCCGGTGATAACATTGTCAGTGCGTACAATATGCACATGTACGAGATATGCCGGCTCTTCAGTGGGCTCGGTATATATGCTATACGGCGGGCGTGATATCTTCAAAAGCGTTCGCGGGCGTGATTCAAACGGTGCGTCCGCCATCCATATCGTGGTATGATGAGGATGATCCGCAAACGCCTGTGTAATCTGCCAGCGAAGCTGTTTGTATGCGTGCAGCAACTCTTTTGGCAACATAGCCGTAGGCCTCTCTCATGTGAGCGAAAAGGGCGTCGTCGTGTAATAGATCGACGATACCTATATTTTATATCGAGACAATAATTTCACCAACATACATCTACTTACATTCATGAAAGGAAAAGATATGAAAACAGAAATAGAAGTAAAGTTTCTCAGAACGAATCACGATGAAGTCCGACGCAGACTATCGGAATTAGGAGCCGTATGCGAGCAGCCAATGCGCGTAATGCGCCGGGCAATAATCGATTACCCGGATCGACGCCTGCAGACTGGCACGCCATGGAGTTTTATTCGTGTGCGAGACGAAGGCGACAAAATAACCGTTACCTATAAACAGCTCGATCACGACGCATCACTGACTGGGGCGCGTGAAATAGAAACAGTCGTTGAGGATTTTGACAGTATGGTTGCAATATTCGAAGCAAGCGGCCTAAAGTGTCACTCCCTGCAGGAAAGTAAGCGTGAAACATGGAAGCTCGGCGACGTCGAAATCGTACTCGACGAGTGGCCATGGGTTCCACCATATATCGAGATAGAAGGACCAAGCGAGCAAGCAGTTAAAGACTGTGCTCAACAACTGGCATTTAGCTGGAATGATGCTGCGTTCGGCGATGCAATGTCGGTCTATCGAGCGGAATATCCACATCTCACGTTACAAGATACGCTTGCGACACTCCCTGTAGTAGCATTTAACGAACCACTGCCAGCAATGCTTCGCGGTCACCTTAACGCCCAACATTGACTTAAAATAGTATTTATGTTAAAATAAGAAAGATTTATTGTCGACCTTACCCGTGTATGTACGAGAGGCGGTCCAGTAGATGGATCCTTACGATGTTCTTGGAGTTAGCCGGACGGCAAGTGTAGATGATATTGCCAAAGCACACCGAAAGCTTGCTCGAATGTATCACCCGGACCTCAATCAGAGCCCGGGCGCAGAGGAGAAGTTCAAGGAAGTCCAGCTTGCCAAAGACATACTAGATGGAAAATACGTGCCGCGCAATATTGGAAGCGCCGGCTTCAGTCGCACGACGTACACCTACACCCAGCGGACCTACGCTGAAAACCCGTTTTCTACGCAGTCCGCACAGGATCAGGCTCGTCAGCAAGAAGCCCGTCACCAACAGGAGGCCCGACAGCGCGAGGCGCAGGAGCAGCAGCGACGCCGCCAAGCCCGAATGGCCCAGGAGCAGCGTGAACGCGAGCAGCGCATCAGGCAAGCAGCACAGGACCGTGAACAGCGTATCAGGCAAGCGGCACGTGAACGTGAACAACGCCTCCGTGAAGCACGTGAAGAGCGCGAGCGAACGCTCAGACACAACCAGCTGAAACAGGCCGCCGAAAGACTAGCGCGCCTGAAGAGCCAGCAGGAAGAAGAGCGCAGGCGGATGCTCACTCGACACAAAGAAGAAGTCGAAAGACTTGCGCTGCGTATCGAAGCGGAGCTGCAAGCCCAAGAGGCACGGCACAAGAGTCAAGTTGACGCCGTGCTGCGAACCATCATTTCATAGAACAACGTAAGGACACCCCGGCTAGTAATGGCCGGGGTTGTTCCATCCCGGACTTATGTACACACGAACACCTACAGCCCAGGTACTGTTATCAATGGGTCCGCAATGTCAATAATCGAGGGATCTTCAGTGGTTGGAGTCGTTGTCGCAGGAGCGGGTGAGGGAGCGGGAGACGATGCCGAAGAAGGAGCAGGCGCTGGTGCTGGAGCAGAAGCAGGAGTAGTTGACGACGAAGTTCCTTGCGGCGAACTCGGTTGTGAATTCTTTACTACAGGATTTGGAGCAGGCGCAGCGTACGACTGTGATGGCGTCTGGTTAGGGGTGTACGGCTTCTTACTTGTAGTCGCAGCAGCAGGCGCCGATTCCTTCGGCTTAGGAGTAGCTACTGACGCCTGGGCGGGCTCATTCTCTTTTTTCGACGAACGATCTTTTGAATCCTTTGCGACCTCCGATATGACATTTTCGGGTTGTAGCGCTGGTATATTGAGCGCATGAAGAATACTGATACTTCCAACCATGCCGACAATAAACACGCTCATGCCGGCAGCAATTTTCTGATTTCGAATAGCTTGGCGTTTTATTCGTAACATACTTGTACTCCTTTATCGTATGCTTACAGTATGCGCCATTGCAGATATGAATACTATGAAATATATTACAGTATTTAGTTATCGTTTTATCAA
>JALRDG010000005.1 GCA_023257055.1 Candidatus Saccharimonadia bacterium
ACCGCCTCCTTAACAGTGCCTATCTCCCAGACAAAGCAGCCGGCCTAGCTGGCTACCCTGTCGGACTTGATGCCTACACAGTGGCGTTTATCGTACCGGATTTCATGTTCTATTTGCTGGTGTCGGGTGCGCTAAGTGTCACCTTTATCCCGGTCTTTAATCAGTATCTTGAGCGGAAGAACAAACAAGAGGCGTGGGAAATCGGTACCAGTATGATTAATTTCATGGCACTGGTGACGATGGCGGCAAGCGTGCTGATTATTATTTTTGCCGATCCACTTGTTCGTTACTTAATTGCCCCGGGTCTGAGCGAAAGTGGCACGGCACTGGCGGTCAGTATGATGCGCGTGATTGCCGTAAATCCATTCTTATTTGCTATCTCGACCGTCATTACCAGTATGCAGCAGGCGATTGGGCGCTTTACGTTTACTGCCCTTGCGCCAGCAATTTACAACGTGGGTATTATCATTGGCGTGACGGTATTCACGAACGGCATCACCATTTTTGGCTGGGAGGTATTCCAGGGTGGAATCATGGGCGTGGCAATCGGTGTGGTATTCGGTGCGGTTATTCAGCTGATTGTCAGTAGTATTGGCCTAGCTGGACTGGGCTTTGATTATCGGTTTAAGATTTACTGGAAAAATAAGGGCTTTCGAAAAGTCCTGAAGCTGCTACCGGCTCGCTCGGTAGATCAGGGGATGGACTATGCGGTCAGTCTTGTGGAGACTAACCTGGCATCGCGCATGGCTGATGGCACGATTCGTATCTACCAGCAGGCACTCACCTTGCACATGATGCCGATCAATCTTATTGGTATATCAATTAGCAATGCGGCGTATCCGCGCCTTACCGAGGACTTAGCGAAAGAACGTTATGATCGCTTCCGTCGGCGATTCCAGCGAATTCTTCGGGTTATTGTTTGGATTATTCTGCCGGTAACTGCAATTACATTCTTTGCACGTGCCTACGTCGTGCACTTTATTAAGAACGGTGGGTACGAGCCGATTTCCGATCTTCTTGGGGCATTGGTCATCGCAATTCTCTTCCGTTCTATCTATCACATTGCAGCGCGTTGTTTTTACGCTAATCAGGATACGAAAACACCATTTTACGTGTCGATTATCGCGATTTCACTGAACGTTATGTTGGCGGTGTGGTTTACGCAAATTTTGAATTACGGTGCCGAAGGGCTGGCATGGGCGCAATCTATCGTGGCGGTCATCGAGGTGGTCATTCTGATGATAATTATGTCTCGGCGCTTCCCGGGAGTCATCGACCACTCGCTTATGGACGGCTTGTTCCGTATGGTGAGTGCAACAGGTATTATGTCGATCGTTACCTATGCCTCAGTACTTGCCTTTCCGGTGCGAAGTACCGACCTTAGCTTCTGGTCAGTGTTTCCGAAGTTCTGTTTGATTGTCGCGATCAGCTTTGCAGTGTACTTGGCGATTAGCAAGCTGTTTGGCTTGTCGGAGTCGAAGCCGGTCATTGCGCGTATACAAAAAATCCTTTTCTCGACCACTGGCCGCTGATATCTGGTATAATAAGTACTAATTATATGCATCAGTCAAACATTCGAAATTTTTGTATCATTGCTCATATTGACCACGGCAAATCGACACTTGCCGATCGTATGATGGAGATGACGAGCACTGTCGAGAAGCGTGATATGAAATCGCAGCTGCTTGATAGCATGGACTTGGAGCGCGAGAAAGGCATTACGATCAAACTGGCGCCGGTCCGCATGCGGTATAAAGATCATGATTTAAATTTGATTGACACGCCTGGGCATGTTGACTTCAGCTACGAAGTAAGCCGGAGCCTTGCGGCCTGCGAAGGTGCCGTCTTGGTAGTAGATGCCAGCCAGGGTATTCAGGCGCAGACACTCGCCAACGTATACTTGGCAATAGCAGCCGATCTGACAATTATCCCAGTCCTGAATAAAGTAGATTTGCCGGCTGCTGACGTGCCTCGTGTTTCAGCTGAAGTTATTAATTTGCTCGGCTGTACGGAAGATGAAATCATTAAAATCAGTGCGAAAACCGGCGAGAATGTTCCGGCGGTGCTTGATGCTGTCGTGGAGCGGATTACTCCGCCAAAGGGCGTCGCAGACGCACCAACGCGCGCACTTATTTTCGATAGCTATTACGACGATTACCGCGGTGTTATTCTCTATACACGTGTCGTCGACGGATCTATTAAAAAGGGTGACACGATTGAAATGTTGGCTACGAATGCCCATGGACTAGCATTGGAAGTTGGAGCATTAAATCCAATAATGCGCGCCGAGGCTGATATCGCAACCGGGGAAATTGGCTATATTGTCACCAACCTTAAGACAACTCGTGACGCTCGTGTTGGTGATACGGTCACCGTGCGACGTGCACATGCTACCGAGCAACTTCCCGGCTACCAGCACGTTAAGCCTTTTGTCTATGCCGGCTTCTTCCCTGTTTCAAATGAATTTTACCAGGACCTCAAAGATGCGGTTGAGAAGTTATCACTTAGTGATTCAGCTCTGCAGTTCGAACCAGAGAACTCCCCGGTCCTTGGCTTTGGTGTGCGAATTGGCTTTCTAGGCCTGCTTCATATGGATATTATTCGCGAACGTTTGGAGCGGGAATACAATCTTGATCTGGTGGTGACAAATCCAAGCACTGACTATCAAGTAACGATGAATAATGGCGAAGAAATCGATATTCAGTCGGCATCAGACCTACCGGATGTCACGAAAATCAAAGAAATTCGAGAGCCGTGGATAAGTGGTGAGATCGTAGTGCCAAGCGAATACATCGGTGCGGTTATTCAGCTGATCGTCGCGAAACGTGGTCGCCAAAAGAATTTGAGCTATATCGATGAGCGGGCACTAATTAGCTTCGAGGCGCCACTTGCTAACCTGCTAACGGATTTTTATGATCAACTAAAATCTGTCACGAGCGGCTATGGCAGTTTTAACTACGAACTAAGCGGATATCAGCCGGAAGATTTGGTGCGTGTTGATTTTTACGTCGCCGGCGAAATGGTCGATGCGCTAAGTGTCATGGCACACCGAAGCGAATCGCAGCGTTTGGGAAGAGAGGTGGTGGGCAAATTAAAGGAAGTGATTCCGCGCCAGAACTTCCAAGTAAGCCTGCAGGCGGCCATTGGCGGAAAGTTTATTGCCCGCGAAGATATCTCTGCATACCGCAAGGACGTTACCGGCTATCTCTATGGTGGCGATGTGTCACGCAAGAAAAAGCTGCTTGCCAAGCAAGCAAAAGGTAAGAAACGTATGAAACGGTTCGGTAAGGTAGATATCCCATCCGAAGCGTTTACTGTCATGCTCAAGCGCGACTAGTGCTACAATAATATAATGGAACGAATCGAAGAACTTATTCGCACGTACGAACCCTCGCTTGAGGTTATTCAGATCGTGCAAAACACAAAAATTGTCTTCTTAGTCGGCATCTCCGGCGCTGGAAAAGACACAGTAAAAAAAGAGCTACTCAAAGGTAGTGATTACCGTGAGATTATTTCTCATACTACTCGAGCGCCGCGCGCCAACAACGGCGTGATGGAGCAAAATGGCGTAGAGTATCATTTTGTCAGTCAGGAAACCGCCGAATTAATGCTAGAAAACAAGGATTTTATCGAAGCAAAACTTGTACATGGATCGGTCATTTATGGCACGTCGATGTACGACGTAAAGCGTGCTGGCGATGACGGCAAGATTGCCATTACGGACATTGACGTACAAGGGGTAGATGAGTATAAAGAATTGTCTCGTGACGTGGTGGCAATTTTTCTTATTCCGCCGTCGTACGATGAATGGCAGCAGCGCTTGAAAAGTCGCTACGCTAACGCGGAAGACTTTCTGGCAGAATGGCCACGCCGCAGGAAGAGTGCTATCGCCGAACTAGAGCGCGCACTGGCATTGCCGTACTATCATTTTATTATTAATAACGACCTTCAAGAGACCGTTCGGATTGCTGATGAAATTGCACGCAAGCCTGACGTATTTCATCGTAAGGATGACGAAGCTCGCCTAGCGGCCCGTGATTTACTCGACGAAATTTCCGCTGCAAGCGATATCCGGATTGATCTTTAGCACTCATTGACAAAGAGTGCCAGGCGCAGCTATACTACAAGTATGACAAAGCGCCAATTTGCAATTCTTTCCGCTATTATTGAGCAATACGCCGAAGTCGCGGCGCCAGTTGGTAGTGTTATGCTAGCGAAGCTATTTGGGGTGTCGAGCGCGACGATTCGCAGTGAAATGGCACGCCTTGAAGAAATGGGGCTGATTATGCAGCCGCACACGAGTGCTGGCCGCGTTCCGACGGACAAGGGGTATCGACTGTACGTAAATAAAATTACCGAAGTAGAAGCGGCTCATCCTTCGGAACTCGATCGTGGTGCGAGAGCGATCGAGGCTCGCGTAGGTTCGTATGGCGATCGTGCCGACCGTGCCATTCGAAGTGCGGTCGATAGTTTAGTGGAGCTGACGCAAAACTTAGGGTTAGCAACGATTGGCGACGAGCTGTATATGAACGGTATCGGCAACCTTTTTTCTCAGCCAGAATTCATGGAAGGATCACACGTACAAGCCGTGGCCCGTTTGCTCGATAATCTGGAGCCGTGGTTGCGCGAAGCAGCACCAAACGAACCGCTTAACGTCTATATTGGAAGTGAAAATCCGATTGGCAAAACCAGTGGCGCAACGCTCATTATCAGTCGTTTCCGCTCGCCCTACAGCGACAATAGCTACATTGGCGTACTTGGTCCTACCCGTCAAAGCTACGGCAAGGTGATGAGACTGGTTCGCCACGCCGGTGCCATGTTAGAGGAGGTACTGTAATATGGGATTAATTGAAACACTTGTCAATGGTATTGTCGCAATTATCAACGCGATTGTCGGTGGAATCGTGGCAATTATCCAAGCGATAGTACAGGCTATCGTAAATCTTATTACTGCAATTATTAATTTATTCTAAGGAGATACGCATGGCAAAAGATGAAACTACCCCACAAGACGCGCAGCCTAAATCTGATAAAAAATCAAAAAAACAAAATCTGCAGCTTCACGTCGATGAACTGACGACTGACCTGCAGCGAATTCGAGCTGATTTCGAGAATTATCGTCGGCGCACCGAAGCTGATAAAGCATCGGTATATCAGCACGGACAGGCCGCGGCGGTGAAGCAATTATTGCCAGTCATCGACACGATTGAGCGAGCCATTACGCACGTGCCAGAAGACCTTGTTGATAATAAATGGGCGCAAGGTATCATAGGGCTTGGTAAGAATCTGCAAAAAAGTTTGGCAAGCTTGAATCTAGAGCGCATCGATGCAAAACCTGGGGCTGTGTTTAATCCGGAGCTGCATGAAGCCGTTCAATTCGACGAAGACGCCGAAGGGGAAACTGAAGTAATTGCCGAAGAGCTACAAGCCGGGTATGTGTACGGCGGTTCACCGCTGCGACATGCAATGGTAAAAGTAACCCGCAAGTAGCGAAGCTATTTTTTGCACAATAAAACCGGCCATTAGCCGGTTTTATTGTGCAGAGAAGAGATTTATTTCTTTGCAACTCCACCATAGGCTGATGTGCCGTAGCCGGCAGGTCCGCCTGCGACCGTACCTACTTTATTTTGCAGGGGGTTTTCCATCTGCAGTACTCCAGTCGCCTTGAGTGCCGCTGCTACGCCGCTCATAGCGATAAGGCCGAAAGCCGCTGACTTAAGAAAATCTTTACGATCCATCTCTTTTTGCATGAGACGTGTGGTGTCAATCTTGAGCATGGTGTTCCTTGTTTTGTTGTTTTTGTTTTTATTGTGCTGTAGCTATAGTGTACTAATGTCTGTGCGCTGCGTCAATAGCGCTACTGCCTATTAGACGCTTTCCAGGATTGGACTTATTCCGTCAATGCACCTACCAGAGGCCGGTCGTCGATGTTGTGATTGGGCGAGTGGCCGCCGATATGACTGGCTAGGCCTTTCGATACGGCGAAGGGGCGGCGGGGTATTGCGCGTAACGGAAGGTGAGTGTAGCTTTTGGGTGCTACGCATGCCGTCAAGTGAGCGAAGCGATGATTTGAGAGTTTTTGTCGGCTGATTTGTTGGGTTGGAGATTGCGTTGGTCTGGCTGGCGCTAAAAGCTAACGGCGCCAGGTCTGCTTGAGGGGGTGTGATAACTTCTGGCGCAGGTTGTACCATTTGCGGCGTACTTATCGATAGAGTTAACTTATTTTTTTTACGGTTGCGAAAAATAGATACTAGTACGACGACGGCTCCTACCTGGTAAATGGCTAGCAGCGGTACTGCGACAATAAGCATATTAATAGGGTCGGGAGTTGGAGTAATGATCGCTGCTGCTACCATACAAAAAACGATCACCCAGCGCTCACTTTTTAAAAGTTGAATCGGCGTAAGAGGTTTTATATGGTGAATAGTGATCAGTAGCAGTGGAAACTGAAAGAGGAGGCCAAGGCCTACGGTATAGCTAATCAAGAAATGGAGATAAGAATCGGCCGTCAAGGATGCCGAAACGTATTCGGTAGCAAAATCTTTCAAAAAACCAAGCGCACCGGGTATGGCAACGAAATAGCCGAACAAAATACCGGCGATGAGTAGAATTGCCGACCATAGCAGCAGCCTCCCGGCGATGCGCTGTTTACTCTTTGGTAGAGTCGGCCGTATAAAAAGATAAATTTGTTGGATCAACACCGGTAATGTGGCCGCTAGACCAGCGTAAATGCTGATAAAGAATATGAAATTAAACCCGCCCGCGGGATTCAGATACATTAACTGCTCTTCGCCAAAAGCTGACCTGTATGGTGCTAGTATCACCGGAATGATATATTCACGATACACATACACCATACTCGATGCGCCTAATAGAACTACAACCAGTATGAAGAGTCGATTCTTGAGTTCTTTTAAGTGGTCAGCCAGTGTAGAAGTGGCAGTCGTACGATCAGCTGATCGCCGTTTCATGGACTATTTCTCGTTAGTTGATGGAGCTTTGTCGGTATCTTTCTTGTCAGCCGGCTTGCCTGGTCCTTCGAAGCCGTCTTTAAGCTCTCGGCCAGCTGTGCCGATACTGCGTGCTAGTTTTGGCAGCTTTGCTGCGCCAAACAAAAGGAGTAGTATCACTAAAATAATAATTAGTTCTGGTGTTCCTAGTCCAAACATGTTTTTGTTCCTACCTCGTGCGATTATTGATTATACTGTTTATGGTAATACTAAATGTACGAAAACGCAAGTTATATCACTTGGTTGGCGCAGATCTATGCCTTTTAGTTACTTACCAGAGAGCTGGCGACGTCGCTTGATGCGATATCCTATGATGACGAGTGCGGTAACGATCAGGAACACGCCACCTGAGATAGGCACGATTGCTGCCATACCTGTGTCGGCTAAAGTATTTTCTGTAGTGCCAGTGCTCGTCGCGGTAGAGCTGTAGGCTTCACTTCCGTAAGCGTCGCTACCGTAGTAGGACTGTGCAAAAAGTTGTAGTACAACAATGTGATTCATGCAATATTCTCATTTATTTTTTAAACATTACTATAATGTATTCTAGCATAGATGAGCGGACAATGAAGTGGACTATTCAGTGTGTAGTAAAAAGTTTGTGTAGTTACGGTGGCTGTGCTATGATAAGCATAACAATTATTACTAAATGTAAAAGGTAGGTAGTGTATGGCTCGTTTACCACATCCTGGGGGCGACGAAGGCAACTGGGGGGAGATCCTTAATGAATATTTAAATGTAGAGCTTGCCGCTGACGGAAAGCTTAAAAAAGCGGCTGACATTACGAAAGCACTAGCTGATTCTGCAGAGGCGAAAACGCTTGCTCGGGCAGCGCAATCTACAGCCGACACTAAATATGCAAAACCTGGTACAGGTATACCAGAGACTGATCTTGACTCGGCCACGCAGACAAAACTAAATGCGTCCAGTTCGGCGACTATTGAGGACGGTTCGGTGACAACCGCCAAGCTTGCAGATGGCGCAGTCACTACTGTTAAAATCACCGATGGTGCAGTTACGACCGCCAAACTAGCACCAGGGGTAGTTCCTGTCGCGAGCGTTTCCGGTAAAACCGGTGCCGTTACGCTTGTAAAAGCAGATGTTGGCCTTGGGAGCGTAGATAACACCAGCGATGCTGATAAGCCTGTCTCGACCGCTACTCAATCTGCTCTTGACGCAAAATACACCAAGCCAGGGACGGGTATCCCGGAAGCTGACCTTTCCTCGGATGTGCAAACAAAGCTTAATAGTGGCGGCAGTGTTTCTGATGCAACGACCACCACAAAGGGTGTTGTGCAGCTCGCCGGCGACCTTGCAGGCACGGCTGCAGCACCTACCGTTCCAGGCCTTGCATCCAAGGCTGATGACACTTCTGTAGTGCATCTCGCTGGGACGGAAACGATTACTGGTGCAAAAAGCTTTAGTGCGGCACCAACCGTACCGACCCCAACTCTTGACGGCCACGCCACGACAAAAGCGTACGTCGATACGCAGGTAGCATCTGCCACTGTTGCTGACGGATCGGTCACGACGGCGAAGCTTGCGGATGGTGCAGTTACGACTGCTAAGTTGGCCGATGATACCTTGACGGTTGCAAAGGTCGCTCCTGCTGTCGCAAATCTTATGATGTTGACGGTCTATCGAACTGCGACTTCAAACCCGAACTGGATAACAAACACAGGTACTACTATCGATCCAGCCACATTGCATGCCGAAGGATTCGGACTAGCTTTTTGGTGCGAAGCGGGGCTTGAGCCGGCAATCGGCACGGCGGACGGTCAGGCGAAAGAGGGTCGTGACGCTATCTATCAGATGAACACAGGGGCATAGTAGAATGGCAAATATCGCTATTTACACGCCAAAAAGTGATACGTATAGGCACCTTGGTCTTGGTACGGGCTTTACACCTGGCATGACTGCTGTCAGCTATACGAATTCAACCGCCATCATACCTAATCCTGAGCGTGGTTTTTTCCAGTATACCGAAACGCATTATCAGTCCGATGACACGGGCTATACTCCACTTAGTGCATCAACTATGGAGACTAATCGTACGACGCTAGGCAGGGCGCTGGTATTTCGCTATTTCGTCATAGAAAAATACTTAAATCAAGACACTATAGATACGACTTACCTAGATCTATTAAAGGCTGATTTTGCTGCGGCAAGAAGTGCGGGCGTTAAGTTGGTTATTCGATTTTCTTACTCAAATTCTGGTGACATGACGGCTCCATACGGCGCCGACCCTGCGCCTGCTCGAGTTATTAGTCATATCCAACAGCTTGCGCCGGCGATCAATGAGTACGCCGATGTGATTGATTCTATCCAAACTGGATTTATCGGTATGTGGGGTGAATGGTATTATACAGATAATTTTGGCGACCAAGGCGTATTGACAGAGCAAAACTGGATTGATCGAATTGCAGTCGTAGACACGCTGTTAGACTACGTAGATTCGCGAGTATTTATTTTAGTCCGCTATGTTGGCGTAAAACATCGCATATTTGGAGATACGGTAACGGCCAGGTCGGCGCGTGTTGGTTTTCACAACGATGCCTTCCTTGCGCCATACGACGACTACGGCACCTACACGACCTTTACGTCGATGAACGTAACGGATACGCGAGCGTATTTGCAAAACCAGCAGAATATACCGATGGGTGGAGAAAGCGCAGTTGGCAACTCGCCTCATTCTGACTGGCCTAATGCCGATACTGAACTCGCTACGTATCATTGGACATTCCTTAACCCTGAATATCATGCCGATGTATTGAATTCATGGGGGTCAACTGGTCGAGACGAGGCGGCCCGTAAGCTTGGATATAGGCTGCGCTTAACGAGCGGCGAATACCAACCTAGTGCAGTAGTTGGCGGCTCATATGCGGTGAAAATGAATATTGCCAACGACGGATATGCTTCTCCTCATCGTAATCGTCCAGTACAGATTATTTTTAGTGATGGAACAAATTCGTACACGCGCACCGCTACTGCAGATATACGTAACTGGGAGCCTGGAACTACTGCGACAATTTCAACTAGTATAACCGCCCCGGCAATAGCAGGTACGTACAATTTATACTTATGCCTGCCTGATGCATCGGCAGAAATCGCCACGACGCCCGCTTATGCAATACAGCTAGCAAACACTGGGCTCTGGGATGGAGCTAAAGGATGGAATGACCTCCAGAAGAGTGTGGTGGTGTCATAATGGCTGTTATCCTTACAACTGATTTTACAAATACGGACGGCAGTGCTTGGCCAAGCCCTTGGGTTAGTAGTGCTGGTACGAATACGATTCAACTTAACCGTGGACAGCAAGAAAGTCCCAATGCTGCCTGGGCAGCCGCCGTTAGCTATGCTGGCCAAAGTTTAGGTAACGGTACGTTATATGTTACTGCGCGAACGCCATCGATAACTAATCAGTCAATGCGAATTGACTTTAGGTATGACAATGGAGCGGGTAATGGATATAGGCTGATCATTGGATTATCTTATTCTGGGTTCGAGCTTGCGCGAGTGGATGCTTTTGCCGATACTGTTATTGCGAGCAACTATACTACTGCTTGGGCTGCGGACACGAACTACCGGATTGCTGTAGATTTTAATGGAACTACTTTGCGAGCGAAGCGCTGGCAGGTAGATACAGAAACCGAGCCAGTCTCGTGGGAACTTAGTGTCGCCGATGCCACGTATACGACAGGGGATATCGGCTTGCGTGTGCAGTCGGAGGCGACTGCAGCGGCAGTCACGGGACTATGGGATGACGTATCGCTGTCTGACTATGTAGACACTACTGCACCGGTGGTAAGTCTCGCTAACCCTACGCCCTCGGGTCAAACTGCAGGCTACGAGCATATCTCTGGAACAACTGTATTGAGCGCTACGGCAACCGATGATGTGGCTGTTTCAAGCGTTGCTTTTTATGATGGAGACCCAGCAGGCGGCGGAACTCTTTTAGCAACTGTAGCTGCATCTCCGTATGAATACAGTTGGGATACGACCCTCGTGGCGAACGGTATGCATGCTCTATATGCTGTCGCTACGGATAGTTCGTCGAATACGGCTACTAGCGCAAAGGTTGATGTCATGGTGAACAATAGTGGAGTGTGGGTGCCGAAAGGCGCGAGAGCTTGGCCAGTTACGGTAAAAACAAACTAAGTTTGACTAGCTATGTTAGCTAAATAATACATATCGTACGCCTTGTTTTTTGTGCTTTAGTCGTCATCTGTAAAGACAGAGGTACTATGCTGCTTTGACATGCAAAAGAGTAATTTCTTTGCGTACTTTTAAATTAAGTTTGTTTTTATGGATTTGATAACGCAACAACGCAAGCAGTGGTTTTATTATCCGACCATGACCATTTTTGACTTGAGGGGATGGTAGTTGTCATTTTTGGCCATCCGCCATTGCCCTCATCAGGTATTACCATATTAGAATTCTTGCAGTCTTCGTTTCCACCTTCAAGAACATACATTAGATAGTAAGGGTTCGATGCGCCATCGACTGTAAAGCCCTCTTGTTCTTGCGGATTAGTTCGCGAGGCGTCAGGCGGATAGTAGTGCATCGTTGCCCCTACCCATGTTGATGTCTGGTATGGCATAGCTATGCTACGATTACTCACGGTAGGAAGTGAAGATATAATTTTTGTTAAAGCTGTATTAAAAGTCGAGTCTACCTTAACCGGATAGGCTGATTCTCCGCAGTCGCCAATTCCATCACCTCCTACATGATCGGCATAGTCCTTACCTAGACAGGCTCCGCCGTTACCTGCTGAAAATGAGGGGTAAGAACTATATTCTGCTAGATATGCAGATATAACACGCTCATACGTCGATACGTTAGTTGAAATATGTGTGTTTATTGCTCTGCGTTGTATATTATTGTATGCGACGACAGTAATTGCGGCTAATATACCTATGACTACAATTACAATTAGCAGCTCCACAATTGTAAATGCATGTTGTTGTTTGTTTTTTGCTAACGCGAGTTCGTCCATGGCTTACATAAAGTATAAAACACAAGCATAATAACCACAACGATAACTCAAAAAGGATTCGCTAAACAAAATAAAATTAGCACTCTTGACACGCGAGTGCTAGTTTTATAGACTAAAACTATTGGCAGTCTATGGCAATGAGTGCTAAAATATATATAGAACCTATAGAACACGTAATTAATCCTAAGGAGAGTAGATATGGGAAAAATTATTGGAATTGATCTCGGTACTACCAACAGCGCATTTGCGTACATGGTAGCCGGTAAGCCGGAAGTTATTGCGAACGCCGAAGGTAATCGTACCACACCAAGCGTCGTAGCGATCAATAAAAATGGCGACCGTTTGGTGGGCCAAGTGGCACAGCGTCAGCGCGTGACAAACGCAAAAAACACAATTTACGGCGTAAAGCGACTAATTGGTCGTAAATTTTCTGATGACGAAGTGCAAAAAGACCATGATATCATGCCATACGAAATCGTCAAAAAGGGCGATGGCGTTGCGGTAAAAATGGGCGAGAAAGAATATACGCCAGAAGAAGTCTCTGCAATGATCCTTTCAAAAATCAAAGCTGATGCCGAAGCCTTCCTCGGCGAAAAAGTCACCGAAGCGGTTATTACCGTTCCTGCGTACTTCGATGACTCACAGCGCCAGGCAACTAAAGATGCTGGTAAGATTGCTGGCCTTGAAGTGAAGCGCATTATTAACGAACCGACTGCTGCTGCCCTTGCCTACGGTCTTGAAGGCAAGAAAGACGAGCAAATCGCTGTATTCGACCTTGGTGGTGGTACCTTTGACGTATCGATTCTTGAACTCGGAGATGGCGTGTTCGAAGTCCGCTCGACCAATGGTGATACGCACCTTGGCGGTGAAGACTTTGACAACCGTATCGTGAATCACTTCCTTGATGTCTTTAAGAAAGAAGAAGGCATCGACCTAAAGAGTGACAAGGCAGCAATGCAGCGCCTAAAGGATGAGGCGGAGAAGGCAAAGAAAGAGCTTTCCAGTACGACCGAGTACGAAGTGAACCTACCGTTTATTACGGCGGATGCTGATGGGCCGAAGCACTTCGAGTATACTTTGACGCGTTCAAAACTTGAAGAACTCGTAGCTGATTTAATTGATCGCTTGGCAGAACCAGTCGAGAAAGCACTGAAAGATGCCGATATGAAGGCGAGCGAAATCGATGAGATCGTTCTGGTTGGTGGTATGACTCGTATGCCAGCAGTGGTTGATAAAGTGAAGAAAATTTTCGGCAAAGAACCACTTAAGGGTGTGAATCCTGACGAAGTTGTTGCCGTTGGTGCCGCGATTCAGGGTGGTGTACTTGCTGGTGATGTTAAGGATGTTCTTTTGCTCGACGTAACGCCGCTGAGCCTCGGTATCGAAACGATGGGTGGCGTAACGACTAAACTGATCGAGCGCAACTCAACTATTCCAACGAGTAAGTCTGAGACATTCTCGACTGCGGCTGATAATCAGCCGCAAGTAGAAATTCATGTCTTGCAGGGTGAGCGTGAAATGGCTGCCGATAATAAGAGTCTCGGTAAGTTCGTACTTGATGGTATTGCTCCAGCACCGCGCGGTGTGCCGCAAGTTGAAGTAACCTTTAATCTCGATGCTAACGGTATTCTGAATGTAACCGCTAAGGATAAAGGAACTGGTAAAGAGCAGTCTATCACTATCCAAGATAGCGGTAACATGAGCAAAGAAGATATTGAAAAAGCGCAAAAAGAAGCAGAAGCGCATGCTGACGAGGATAAGAAAAAGCGCGAAGCAGTTGATGCGCGAAACACGTTAGAGAACGCTATCTATCAGGCTGAAAAGATGCCGACCGAATTTAAAGACAAAATTTCGGATGATGACAAAAAGGCAATCGAAGAAGCTGTCGAAGAAGCGAAAAAGCATCAAGCTGCCGAAGATAAGGATGAGCTAGAGAAGGCTGCGAAGGACCTGCAAGAGACAATTATGCCAATTGGCGCCAAGCTGTATCAAGCTGCTGGCGAGGAAGCGGAGGCTGGTGACAAAAAAGCCGACGAAGCATCGGATAAGAAGTCCAAGAAGGATGATGAGCCGGTTGAAGGCGAAGTTGTCGACGAAAAGTAGCCATCTACATAAAAACTACCGGAGTAAAATCCGGTAGTTTTTTAATAATTTCAGGGTGGGGCCCACTGATACCTCGTAAGGTACCAGTGGGTGTAGGGATAGTTACCAGTCGGATGCGGGTCGCGTTCTGATGGCGCGCAGGCGCTCGCAGAAGTACAGCATCTCGCGTTCGTTGACAGCCGCGAAAGCGAAGCGCGGGTCGCACTTCTTCTTCCAGTCGGCATATTCTGCCTGAATGAGCTCGATGAGCTCCTCTGCGCGACGTTCGTACTCTTCGCTGTCAGGTGCATCCTGGAAGAAGATGTGGGCAATCGCACCACACCGCTTGTACTCGTAGAATGCCCACGATTCCAGCGCGCGGTACAGGCCTTCGGGGTGAATTTCGTTGCAGAATTGCTCGAACTGATCCTTGAAGAGGGCGAGGTACGTTTCGGCGCTCGGTACGTCTTCGATGCGAACGGGTCGGTCGGAGGTGTACGTCGAATTGCTCATGATGCGTCTCCCTAATGATGGCAATGAACTATCGTAGTTATTATAGCAAATTTATACGGTTTTGTCAATTACGAGGAGGTATGACGCAGCGGGCGATTACTGGGGGATTGGAATGATAATGATGCTGCGATCGTCTCGTTTTTGCTTGAAATTCCGAGTGACGTATTTTGCCAGGCTTGTTGTAGCGTCGACGTTCTTGAGTCGATGTGCGGCATTCACTAGCAGATGGATAAAACGTGTTTCTGTGGCGACATCCCAGTCAAGTTGATCACTTATTCCATCGCTCATCAATAAAATCATTTCACCTGGTCGACAATAGAACTGCCCACTGTTATGGGCGACTACCTCCATGTCTACGCGACCAAGATAATTACGAATACCGTAGCCCTCGCCGTCATCAACGGTAATTTGATCGAGTTGGCCACTTTGAGATAACCGATACAGACGACTATCGCCAATCGAAGCCCACGAACACACGGGCTGACCTTCCTGTGTATAGTCAAGCTGTGCAATCGTTGCAGTCGTCGATCCATACTCGCTCCCCGGATCGTACACGGTTTCGTTATAGGCCTCCATGATTTTTTCATGTGCGTGCCGTAAAGAATCGACAAGACGTTTGACCGGCTGTATTTCCGGGCTATGGAGTGTGTCAGCCTCTCGTGCATACTTTTTTACTATGTCCATGGCAAGTGATGCGGCTTCTCCGCCGAAGCGAGCACTACCGACGCCATCGGCGACGCCGTAAACAGCAGTATGGTGATCCATCATGATAAAATCTTCACTCGGTCGAGGAGTGTAGTGCGGATCAAATTCATTGTTGGTTTGGAGGGGAGTTTTTGCGAGGACATCGCCGCCAGCGTAGCAAAAAATCGGTTGACGCTTCTCGGGAAAGTGTAATACTTCCGGTCCCCGAATAGTTGGTAGTATTTCTGTTGGGTTGCTCGTGTGACTGCTGGCCGAAAATGTTACCGAATGATTGCCGTGGTCGACCTCCCAGCGTACATGAACCTGGCAGCCTAATTCGTCTTGGACATGTGCTTCAGTAAATGCCGGTAGCCCAGATTCGCTGATTGGCCAGGATAAATATAGCTCCGTGCTGGATGCGCTACTGTATATTAATAACTCGCCTTCGAACATGTCTGCGAAGTAATGTACAGGTAGACCATCAGGTGAAGTGAGACGGAAGTCTGCTACGGTGACAGATTCTCCCGGTGTAAACTCAAACCGTTTACGAGCACCCTTTTCGGGTGTCATAAACTCGGAAATATGTTCTGACATTGAATTTAGTATACACCAGATACGATTCGAATCAAAAAGTCAAAGATTATGTAGCAATGCCTTGCAACTCGATATCAAAAACCAGGTCGCTGTTCGGTGGAATATTGCTTGCCGCACGTACTGAACCGTACGCCATCTCGGATGGAATAACCAGGCGCCGCATCCCACCAACTTTCATGCCGGGGACGCCTTCCGTCCAGCCCTTAATGACTTGATCAAGGCCAAATGTGATAGCCTTGCCGAAGTCATGACTGCTTTGAAAAATAATACCGTTCTTGCAAAGAGCGCCAGTATAATGGGCGGTAATGGTAGCGCCAGGCTCTACGACTTGACCATCGCCTTCACTAATGTCAATAATCTCTAATTGCGCTACTTTATCCCGTGGGGTGAAATCTTGTAACTTTGTTCCTTCGTATGTCATACATCTAGTATAGGGCATAGCTGTTAGTACTGTCCGTCGGTAATGCGATTTTTTGTTAGCTAGGTTACATATTTGCAAGATTGGGGCATGCTACACTACGGGAAAAGTAAAAAAGGAGCATTATGGAAGAACAGCATGCGACTGAAGTTCGACAAACCTCACGACGGGAAGGCGACGCAAACGTGTATCGCGAAACTCGATCATCGGTCGACCGGGCACCAGGCAACGTCGTTGCTCGGCGGATAGTGCAGTATATTACTGGGTTTATTATTACCCTCTTGGCGCTTCGGCTACTGCTACTACTCTTGGGTGCAAATGAAACGAATGCATTTGTTAATTTCATCTACAATTTGAGCGGCTTTTTCGCGGCTCCGTTTTACGGTATCTTTAGCTACCAGCCGGTATACGGAAGTTCCGTGTTTGAAGTAAGTACCCTTGTTGCGATCATTATCTATGCACTGATAGGCTGGGGTATTGCGAAGCTATTCACGCTTGGATCGAATCATCCTGCCGCGTAAATGTGGCGACAAATCTAATCTAGCACTCTTGAATATCGAGTGCTAGATTTGGTATGATAATAGCAGATGAGTAAACGAGATTATTATGAAGTACTTGGGGTTAGTAAGACTGCCAGCGCCGATGAAATAAAAAAGGCGTTTCGTAAGCTTGCCGTTAAGTATCATCCCGACAAAGAGGGCGGTGACGAGACGCAGTTTAAAGAAGTTAATGAGGCATACGAAGTACTCAAGGACGCCCAAAAGCGCCAGCGCTATGACCAATTTGGGCATGCGGGGGTTGGCGGGTCATCGGCTGGTGGCGGCAATCCGTTCGAGGGCTTTGGCGGCTTTGGTGGATTTGGCGGACAGAACGTTCATTTCGACTTTGGCGATGGTGGATTAGGCGACATATTTGGCCAATTCTTTGGCGGCGGCGGTCGCAACCAGGGTCCAACGAAAGGTCGAGACGTTGAAGCGCAAGTTGCATTAACGTTCGAAGAGGCTATCTTTGGAGTTGAAGAGAAGATCTCTCTTGATATGGATGATGAATGTAGTCATTGTCATGGTGATGGAGTCGAGCCTGGTCATAGTATGAAAACCTGTTCGTCATGTCAGGGTGCGGGCCAGCAGACACGAGTTATGAACTCGATCTTCGGGCAAATCCAGCAAGCCGTCACCTGCCCGACGTGCCACGGCAAGGGGAAGATCCCTGAGAAAGTGTGCTCTGTATGTAAGGGCAAGGGTACCGAACGACGAAAACAAACAGTTACGTTGAAGGTGCCGGCCGGGATTGATGACGGCGCGACAATTCGCTTGAAAGAGCGCGGTGAGGCGATAGGCGGCGGCGCACGAGGTGACTTATATATTCATATTCGGGTCAAGGCACACAAAAAGTTCACGCGTGAAGGTGATATTATCTTGTCTGAAGAGCATGTATCGATGGCTGAGGCAGCACTGGGGGCAGAGATTGACGTCGAGACTGTCGACGGTAAAGTGCGCATGAAGGTACCTGCCGGTACGCAGAGTGGTACGGACTTTAAACTGTCGGGTCATGGCGTACCGCATCTTAATAAAGATAGCCGCGGGCCGCATATCGTCAGCGTTATTGTCGATACACCAGCGAAGCTTAGTCGCCGACAAAAAGAAATTCTTGAAGAATTTGCTGCCACGGAAAAAAAGCGTAGTATTTTTTAACAC
>JALRDG010000024.1 GCA_023257055.1 Candidatus Saccharimonadia bacterium
TCGCCTAATTTCGGATCGACGGCCGTATAATCAATCACCGAAAAGCCGTCGTCGCTACTATACGGGTAAAATGGCAAAATATGCACATGACTCATAAGACCGTGAAGTTCATTGGCAAAGAAATCCTGGAGTGATTGCAGAGCCGACGTACCTCTGTTCTGTATATGATCTCCATAAGTTATGGCAATGGCAGTCCGCTCATCAATATCTGACTTTTTGGGCCGAATAGATACACGAGACATTCGCTCTTGCAAATCTTGATATATTCTACCACCCGATTCATCGCCATAAATCTGTCGTACCTTCTGCTCGATAGTCGTTTTCATGCACCGCCTCCGCTGAGTTATACCCTCACTATACGGCAATACTGCGTATTCGTCAGGATAGTATCGCCCCGGCGAACCGTACATGTGACATAGCTTACAGACACCCTGCAGGGAAAGATATTAAATAATGCATAATGAAGCCACTAGTCGACACAATAATAATTGGAGGCGGTGCTGCCGGACTTGCGGCGGCTATCGTACTTGCGCGCGCACGTCGTTCGGTCATCATTATCGACAACCAACGGCAAAGCAACCGGGTTAGTCATGCTGCGCATGGCGTCTTTGGATTCGATACAATTTCACCTGCTGAACTCTATAAAAACACACGGGAACAACTTTCGACGTACGATTCCGTGTGTATTATCGACGCCACAGTCACGAATGCCAGCCGTACGGACCACGCCATTACCGTATCGACCGATAATAAACTAACCTACACGGCGCATACCTTGCTACTCGCCCAGGGCGTCACTCACGCACTTCCCGATATCCCAGGCCTGCAAGAAATATGGGGCACAAAAGCCTGGCATTGTCCGTACTGCGACGGGTATGAGCACCGGGACGAAAAGCTTCTCGTATTGACCGATAGCGGCGGCATCGATCATATGAGCACCATTCTTCCTACATGGAGTACGAATCTCTCGTATGCATGCCCAGAAGATACCATTTCTCCCGTTATTGCCCAGCGCGTCAAAGAAACCGGTGCGAGCTTTGTCGGTGCAGCAGTACGTATCACCCCAAAGCCAGATAGTGTCCATGTCGTTCATGAAAATAATATCGAGCACACCTATGACTCCATCGTCATAGGCCCATCGGTGAAACCACGCGACGATATCGCGACACAGCTCAATTGCAAATTAGACGAAAATGCATGCGTTAGGCACGACAAGCATGGTCGTACCAATCAACCAGGCATTTATGTCGCCGGCGATCAAGCGGGCGGAACACAGCAAGTAACAGTTGCCTCGGCAAGTGGCCATTTAGCAGCTGTTGCTATTCATGAAGATTTAGCGAGCCGCTTTTGATATAGAGTCCATAAAGAAAGGCATAAAAATACCGCAAAGTGGTAGCTTTTCGTTCATACAAAAAATAAACCGGCGGCACTCCAGAACTTTCGCCCTAGAATGCCGCCCGTCAGTCAAGCCTGTTCGTTATTACGAACGTTACGTAGCAGTTGCTCAGCCTCTTCATGCGCCTTGGCAGTACGTACGAGGTCACCCCGTGTCATGTACTGCGGTAGTGGTGAAAACCCTATCACCCGAAGGTTGAATGTTGCGCCGTAGCGCTTCAGCTGCCTCAGTCGTGTGATTGGATTACGCGACAGAGGAGCTGTTCTTGCCTGCTCCACCGTAAGTGGACTCGTATAATTTAGAACTTCCGTCGCCGGCTTTCTGGCCATCGGAATATCCTCCCGGGTCGTATCAACTGACAGGCATATTTTTACACAGGTACGGCTGATTGTCAATGTCTGGCTCACTAGAACCGGTATACTGCACCGACCATGGAAGGCACGTTAAACTTCCCTGCTTCCAGTCCGACAATCTTTCCACCCTGCGCCATTACGGCTTTCACGATCGAAGGTATGTCGTTCGTGTCATACTTTTCGTCAAATCGTATAAGCGGCGCCTGCATATCTGCCGACTCGCGTACCGAATCGTTTGTCTGATCGACCGCACAGATAAACAATGTGTCTACTTTTCCAAGCCCTGTCGCCTCCTTTATGTCTGCAAGGTCACTAGACGCTTTATGTATGCCTTTCTGTTCATTAAATCGCTCTATCAGACGATTCTGCCTATCCATCACGATTTCATCATGAATCACTTTCCACGTCAGAGCATGCAGTTGATGCAACTCAGTGGCCAAGTGATTACCATGTACGCTACCCTTTACAAGGTTTGGCAATTTGCTAACATTCTTATAGTCGCTGATTTCGTCTTCAGCAGCGGCGATAAGTATCGGTGAATGCACATCGACCTCTTTCGTCTTCATGATAATGTCATCAATAATTCTAAAGTACTGTAAGCGCTCAGCCTCTCCGGCTCGATTTGAATCACCTGATCCATGCGTACTAATCGCATATCCAGAACTTGCCGGCCCCTCATATCCACGTTGCGTGTTGCTGTTGTTGAACATCTCATCGATATTCAGAGCATCCTCTGGGCTCGTAGGAAAGTCGATGGATAGAGGCGACAACTCATATGCATCACCCTTATATAGCCGGGCGCCGTGCAGAGCAAGTGCTAGCACGTAGTATGGCTGGTCGTAGTTCATAACGATATGCAGCGGTGTCACTTCAAACTTCTCCGCTACACAAACACGCTCTTCGCACTCCATTGGCAAGTGATACCACTGTAGACTATTTTCGTCGGCAAAAACCGCCAACCCTTCGGTCGTACCCTCCCAGAAAGACTCATCGGTAAGCTTTGCTTCAAGCTTCGCGAAAATGTCAGCCGCCTGTTGTTCATCACCCTTTTCGCACCACTGATCATGCCCTTTGCGAATAAGATTCTTATATCGAATTTTATCTTCCTGTATCGTGGGTGGCGTTGAAATCCTTTGTGTTGGCATGTAGATTGTCAGCTTGATACCGT
>JALRDG010000039.1 GCA_023257055.1 Candidatus Saccharimonadia bacterium
CTGCGCGTACATGTCGGCAAATTTTTCCGGCGTCATGTCGTGGACGAGCATTTTTTGCATCATTTGAAACATCTTTTCAAGCTCGATATTCGTATCGTTCTCGTCTGACAAGTAGATCTTTACGTTGTCACGGATTCGCCGAGCCTTGCCACCCATAATTTGCGCCAAGCGCCTGCCAGAACGGATTTTTTCCGGTACTTGTGTGATAAAAGCCTGTAGCTCATCAGCCAGCATAGCGATAGTGTTTGGGTCGTCGTGGATATGCAGCAGGCCGTTTTTTACTTCGCCGAGCGTCAGTTCGGCATATTTGCTGCCGTTTCGATAAAAGCGAAACTCAAGATAATTCGTTAAAAAAAGGTTTGCGTAGCCGCTATAGCGCTGCATTTGATCAGTTTTTTCGATTTTATCGAGCGATACGTTCACATCTTTTGCTTCAGCATGACCAAGGATAACGTCGCTGTTTGATGCCTTTTTTATGATGAAATCAGGGTTGCCGTATTCGCTGCGCTCGGGGTCGTTTACGGCATGGACGTCATCGAGCGCGTCGAGGAGATTGTTGAGCGCTGGCCTGTAGGCATGCTCTTTGGCGTGCCCACCGTGAAATTTAGCGGTAATTTCGGTAACATACGCATAAATAAGAGGAATAATGGCGCTTTGATTCATATAGTGTGTAGTATAGCAGATGCGAACAGATGGGTTGTTTTGCGGGCTTGAAAAAACCGCAGCTAGTACGGATAAAAGTATTGCGGGCGGGGAGGTTTTTGGCCTCCCCGCCCTGTGGTGGTCTACCGTTGCCGGATGAAACCACTGGCTCCGGGGGTCCAGTGCTTCGCCTCTTCTATCACCCTCTCCTTTTCGAACAGTTCGTCGATGTAGCTGACGATGGCAGCCTTATCACTAAGGAGCCTCGTCAGTCTGAAGTCGTCGACATGGAAGCCGTCTTCTTCGTGCTGGTAGCTCATGTTGGAGCTCGTGTGGGATTGGCTGGCGCGCTCGCGCTGCAATGCGTTGGTTTCGACCTTGATGCGTTTTTCCAGTCGATTTTCTACGATGTGGCGCAGAGCTCCGATCTGGATAACGGTCGGCTTGCGGCCGAACCGTGCCTTGATGCTGGCCAGGTCGAAATGACCGAATTGCTCCACTGTGGCGACCATCTCATTAATTTCGTTTCCAACGATTAGCTCGTATTGCAGGTCGGCGAGACGCTTCTGGGCGTCGGCCGAATCGGCGATGCGTGCCAAGAGGTTGGCGGTCGAATTGGGGTCGGGGGTGAATGTCATGACCATCCTCCAGTAGATGTGCGTGATTCAGCCTGATGTGACCAAATCTAAAATTATTATAGCATAATATTTAGATAAATACAATATTACCGTGTGCTGGGTTCTATAGCATACCCGACCATAATATAGAGCTATGCTCCCACTGTGATATGTTTTTGCGCTGGATGCTTAGCGATGCACTCGTCACTTCTAGTTCGACGCGAGAATCGATATGACTCCTGCCTGTCAATTCATGAGCAATATCTGGTAAACCGATTGATCGCAGTGTTCGCTCAGCAAGGGCGAAATTTTGTCGGTAGCGACGCTCCAACTTACTGGCTGCCACTTGGGACATAAGATACAGCTGACCATCATTGGTAATTTGGCTGTATTCCTCGCCGAACGCTCCGCTGAATACGGTGCGTGCCTCGAACAGTGTCAGATAGCGTAAGCTCTCCGAAAGATGCTTTCGAATGTGCGTAGCGAGCTCTTCGGGTGTCGCATCACGCTTTTCGGCTGTATCTCGACATGGATCATTGTCGCTGAATGTATCACTTGACCAAATGTCGTAGCCTTGAGCTGGAAAACGGTCAATATAACGGCGTGGTGAAGTTTTCATGCCGGTCCCTTCGATGGAGGGCGATATTGTCTCTGGGCGGATGAATGGCCCGCTCTCGTGCGTGCGTGCTCTCGGATTAAAGCCTCCTTGCCGAGCGTAGTACGAAAGTGGCATCGTAATCCCCTCTTCGTAGCCGTGCTGCTGCTTCGTTCGGCGGTACGTTATGTCGAACCAGTACATACCCTTTGCGGTATTGGGGTGTGTATCGAATGGAAAGTGGTGCGAAACGAGCGTGTGAGCAAGATTCGGTATGGCGTCAGGTCCATGAGCTCGTACGATATCTGTATTTTCTTTTTCGTAATGTTGCTGGACGTTACGGATATAATGCGGAGAGATGCTTATGGTATCGATGTCGTGATTTATGCCAATGACATCACTTCCGGGAGTGTCATATGCGCCCTCCGCGTGCGCGAGGGCAAGTACGCCGTCCCAGAGATTTTTACGAATTTGACCAATGGCAGGCGTATCGTATTTGATAGTCGCGTAACGAATATCGAGGCTGTTCGCGTGGTCGCTTTGACTGCTACGGATACATTCTACTGCGGTCGTGAAGGTCTCATCGGCTGTTAGTAGGTTGCCATTAAGAAGAAGGCAGACGGAAAATGAGTTGCTGTCTTTTTGCTGTGCATATTCGCGCATGGCATGAGTGATTAGGTGTGTATCCTGTTCGACCGCAACTGGAATCAGTACGACAGTATTGGCTAATGGCTTGTCTGGTCTTGAGAACGATTCGGCAATGCTGGCTGCCACAGAAAGCTGCTGGTTATTCGCTAGATATTTTTCTATACGTTCGCGGCGACTTGGGCTCTGTACGAAACAGTCGAGTTTTCTTACGGAGTGTCTTTCGGTCATTACGGCTATATAAGCATATTTATTACTATGCAACAAGTAGCATGGCATATAAATAAAAGCCCGCAACATTCCGTTGCGGGCTGATGATTGTACGTGTAGCAGTTACTGCTTTGCGAATCGGCTTCGTACGAGGTACGTACTGCCGGCGGTAGCAGCGAACAGCACGAGTGCTGCAATAGCTGATACGAGTGCTCGCATAGGACCGGTCTGTGGAAGTAGTCCGGTAACTTCTGGTTGCGCCTTCTTTTCAGTTTCTTCAAGTGGTGTTACCGGCGTAGTAACGGCAGGCTTCTTGTCTTTTTCAACTGGTTTTACCGGTGTTGATGGTTTTTCGACCGGAGAAACGACTACTGGAGTTTTTGCAGCTTTCTTGCAAGAGTTTTTCCAGATTGCCTGTCCTTCTGTGGTCCAGTTGAGGCCGGCATACTGTTTTCCGTTATCGTCAGTGAATGGTGGGATGATATCACCTTCATCGTGATGCTGATCGTGACCCTGTTTCGTGATAGAGTCGTCGTCAACCGTAATTTTCACGTATGGATTCTTAGCTGATCCTGTTTTGTGGCATATCGTCACAGGAACGTGATTCGATTTCTTATCTTCTTTATGAGTAGAAGTCTTTTCTACTGGTCGCACTGGCTTTGCATCCTCGTGATGTGGACGTGCAGGCTGCTGTGTTTCAGTTACCTTTGCTGGCTTCTCATGTTCTTTACCGGAATCTTTGTGCTCGTGGTGCTGGCTATTACCGGAATTGTTTTTACCATTTGCCTCCCCTTTTGTTGTAGATTGGTGGTCCTGAGCTTTTTTATCGTGACCGTAGGCGTTACCATTGCCGTTTGTTGCTCCTGCGAGCGGAGAAATGGTAAGACAGAACGCTACTATTAGTACTGCGGCACTTGTGATTGCTGTATGCATAACACACTCCTTATGTGAGCAGGTATACTCCACCATACGTGCTCGAATTATTGTCTTACTTCAAAATACACTATTCTTGTTGAAAAGTCAATAGTATTGTTAAGTAATATACTTATGCTAAAAATAGTATATAAATAACATTGCTTAAAATAACTTAAAGTTGTATAACATATGTAGCTTTACAAAACTGTAAGCTTGCACCTCTACTTCAAGGAGTGACCTACGGTGGCTATCGAATATGAAAGTGTAAAATCAGAAGCATTTGATACACTTATGGCTATGCAACTCGAACCGAGTGTTGGCGAAAGAATTTCTTTGGCGCAACACCTGTTTCGGGCTGACGGCCCATTTAATGCAAGAAGCTGCGCTCGTGCTAGTCGACTTGCTACATCCCAAGAGCAGCAGATACAAACGGCTATCGAAGCTGGTCGGCTGCTGAACGGTTTTCAGATTTCAGCAGAGTATTTGCCGAACAGTACGCAGATGGTGCCGAGCGAACTCGACATTGCCTACCATACGCTGGCGGTAAATATGGCATTGCCGACGTTCGTCATGCGAGAGCATTTTGACGGCGAAGAGCAGTATCTTTGGATTACCAAGCCTCGGCGGGCCAAGTCGTTGGTTCTAAATGAGGCATGTCAAAAGTTTCGATCATGGCCTCTCGACTGGCGTGTTGATGGTTTGGCGAATTTCAGATTCGTTGATAATGAATTCAAGCAGATCCGGGAATCTCCGGAGTCATTTTACGGACAACGTATTATGACCGAGGTGCCAGCTGCTGTCGTGGCAATCACGGAAGATAGCGAAGGTCGATCTGCTAGTTTGGGTGTTGGGATAGCTCAGCTTATCATGACGGTCACCAACAGAACGCGTGTTACCTACCTGCAGCACAATAAGCGCTTTGAGCTGCGTAACGTGCAACTTGCCGCTGATTTGCCTTATGTGCATGTGTCCGATCAGCTTGCGGCTACTTGGACCGGCATGACGAGCGTCATGTCGGCCATACACGAAGGATTTTTGGTCAACATCCAGCAGCATAATGGCAGTTTTCTGCTGACT
>JALRDG010000119.1 GCA_023257055.1 Candidatus Saccharimonadia bacterium
GGACTGTTTCAAGCTTTAAAATAGATAAGCACAATAAATGCACACGCTTTGATGACATAGTGCCACTAAGCTATAAAATCAGTTATACTGATCGTATAAAGCATATTCTTGCGCACTAACTGATCACGGGGTAGATAACTAGCTATGAACAACACGCCAAAAAACCAAGCTTCACTTATATGGAACATTGCCGATATTTTGCGCGGTGGGTGGAAACAGTATGAGTACCAGAACGTTATTTTACCGCTGGTTGTGTTAAAGCGTATCGATAGCGTGTTGGCGAAGAATAAGCAAAAGGTACTGCAGACGCACAATCAGATGTCTGATCGCGTGTCTGATAGTGGGCTCGATAAGTTCTTGCAGCAGTCAGCTGGTACTCAATTCTATAACACGAGTCCGTATGACTTCGAAAAGCTCCTCGAAGATAGTGACAACGTATTTACGAACTTCAGTGCTTACCTAGAAGGCTTTAGCCCAAACATTCGCGACGTCATCCAGAAGTTTGGTTTTGACGAGCAGTTAAAAAAGTTAAAGAGCAACAAGAATCCTGTACATATGCCGACTTTGACATACGGTGATGGGCGGTAGACAGATGCTCGCATATTCATATCTCTAAATAAAATTAAAAACCCCGCCACAAGCAACTGTTATTAAGTTGCTCGTAGCGGGGTTATGTTAGGCGTCGCCGGAGAGACGTTTCTTCAACGGATTGAGAACACGCTTGATTTCGAGCTGCAACTTCGGCAGCTTGATGATCAGGTTCTCTTCCTGGCGAAGGTGCATGATTTCGTCCGGCGCTTGATCGACAAAGGCGTGGTCTTTCTTGAGTGCCGTCTTGTCGATCTGCCGCTTGACACGCTTGGTGAACTTCAGCCAGGCGCCCTTGCGACGCAGGTAGCGCTCGACATCGGAGTCGTTGCCAAGAACGAGTGATTCCGGCGCCAAACGTGCGCTCAGCGTGCCACCGCGCAGCGTGACGGTCTTACCGGAGCCATCCGTCAGTTGATCGCGATACTGCGCGTAAATGTAGGCAATGGAGCCGACGATTTCTTCGCGCTGCTTGGTGAGCTCGTCGATCGGCCCAGAGAACTTCGCGCGAATCTTGGCGATTTGCCGATCGGCGTCTGCCGTGAGCCGGCTGTGCCTTGCTTCGATACCGCCAAGGGTCTCGAGCAAGTCTTCGAGCGATCGCAGGATGTCGTCTTGCTTGTCTTCCGACATTGATCCACCTCATTTGTAGAAGGTACGTGACATCACTAGTATACGGAGCGATTGTTGACTCGTAAAGTATGAAAAAGGCCCCGAGGGGCGGAGAAGCTATATTGCTATAGGGTTCTCCGCCGCCAACGGGGCGGGCGGTTCTAGCTGAGGAGGTCGTTGTCGATCAGGGTGTAGTCGCAGCGGTAGACGAGCAGGTACTTGCCGTCGATACGGACCCAGGTCGACTTCGGGACGTCGGTCGGGAAGACCTCGACGTTGTCACCGGCGTAGACTGCGATCGGCAGGCCGTCCTGTGAACGGATCATGATGGTCTTCGACTTGCCTTTCCAAAGGTTCTGGTGGCGTTCGAAGAAGCTGTTGATGACCGGGGTGCCCGATTCGGTGTTCTCGAGCATCACCTGCGTACCGCCTTCGGGCGTGACCTCGGTGAGGCCGTCCTGGGCGAGCACCATGCTGGAGCCGACGTGTGAGATGTGTGAATCGCCGAGCGAAATCAGCAAGACGCTGGAATCGTTCTTGCTGGCGCCCTCACTGTCGGTGGTGTCGAATCGATCGTCACGACTGACCTTGAAAGATTCGCCCTTGATGCGGTCGATCTGCCTGCCATCCTGTGCGTAGGTGGTCATGGTGGCAGGCACGCCATTGAAGGCGCGGTTGACCTCTTCGCCGAATGCGGCCATGCCGGCACAGGATGAGAGGAAGAGCGCGCCGATGAGCGCCAATAGTACGAAAAGCGACTTCTTCACGGAAATCTCCTTGGCTAGAACTGAAGGTGCGATACCTTTCGATGTGAAAGTACCGCTGGTATTATACCAGAAAATATAGCAAAAATCAATAAGCAACCGTCGAGGCGGGTGTTAGTCTGTCATTGTCCAATGCTTGGGTGTCGTCGGAAGTACGTGGACCGCTATGGAATCAAAGATAGTATTGATGTTTTCGGTGGTGGCCAGTGCTGCAATGCGCGCACGGCTCGTTAGTACGCCAGTATATTTATAGTAGCTTACTGGCATGTAGTGATAGTCGGGACTGTAGGCGAATACATTGAAGTACCGATTTAATGCAGAGGCATCCTTCTCGGTGCAATGAAGCTCTGTTATGGCGTCGATGATCATCTGCTTGATGTTACGTATCGTGGTTATGTTTTTCGGCAGCGTAAAGATGCCGACGAGTATTGGTGGTTCTTCGGCGCTGTGTTTCATGACGAGCGTCGAGCGGCGTTCGTATGCACCAAGTGAATGTGCTACTTGCGCTGATGCGTCGTGCAAGATCGGGGAAAGGCGGCAGGCTAGTGCAAGTTGGTCTGGTGTGAGATCGCCAAGCTCGAATATGACCGTATAGTCACGAAATGCTTTCGCATTGCGTCGCAGTGTAATGGCTTTGATACGGTCCTCGTGTCCGTCCAGTTGCGCAGGGACTTCACCACCCTTCAGGCCAAGCACCTCGTGACTTAGGTTGAGTGCCGCCATGATGGTAACCCGTTCGAGCCCTATCACTTTGCCAGTGGCTCTGATGTCACGCATCTGTTGGTCCAGGTGGTGTGCCGCTGCAACCAGTTCTCGCTCTTGATCTGGCGGGCATGCGACCTGATATTCTTTGTCGAGGATTTCGACGCTGATAGTAGGCGTGCGTGTCATGCGCCACCCTCAATCTTTCTAAGCCTGTCCAAAGTGGAGTTAATGTGGTCTCCTGCCTGCCGTTGGCGCTCGAGAAGCTCCCGCCGCTCCCGCTGCAGTTCGGCGAGCCGCAACTTCAGCTGCCGATTTTCCCGGTTCAGGTCTCGGCTTAGTCCGATGAGGTCGGCGACTTTATTTTCGAGAGCTTGGATGAGTTTCTCAGCCACGGCGATTACACTTGGCACTACACAGCCGCC
>JALRDG010000125.1 GCA_023257055.1 Candidatus Saccharimonadia bacterium
AAAACTACACTACTTCTTGGTACTTAGTATGCGCTAAAATGCGCAAACATTCAAGAGGTTTTATGTACTATTTCCAACAAAATTAAATGGCCCGCGAACCTGTTCGTTTCGCGGGCCACGTTGGTCACCCTTCCTGTTAGAATTCCGTATTGCGGTAGGCAGCAGAGCCCGACGCCTTACGTTCTTCGGCATGCGCCAAATCTACGTAGTCCTTGTACCCCTCGCCCCTGGTATAATCGAACTCGTCGTCAAATGGATATCCCGTTTCTGCGGTATGCCCATACGCGTCGCGGCCGTCACGCCAGACATCCTTGTTATGAAGATAGGCAATCTCGTGATCCTGCTCGGTGATTCGGGCATTGAGTTCGGCGTACTTGCCGCCAAACAGCACACGAAGGAGCAGGAAGACGACGAAACCACCTAGTACATACAGAATGAATGGGTACGCAGCGATAAACGTATGCGTAAGGCCCCGTCGAAGGTTTTCGTACTGCTCACTCTGACTACTCAACTGATTGAAGCTAGCACCAAGCTGGTTATAGCGTTCAATAAGAGGGTTGATCGCTCCAGAGGCAATATTATCGACCGTATCGGCCGCGCCGACTTCTGGAATATCGATCCATTCAACACCCTCGAGCCAGCGATTATCTTCTCGTCGAAGCGCTTGCAAGAGAATATACACGAACAACAAGGCGCTCGTTGCAATAAATGCCATTACTCCATGCCGCAGCGGTGGCACAATCCTTCGCCGACGACGCCCACGAATCGACTTGCGCTGAGCTAGAAAGCTCATCACTAGTACGGCAGCGGCGACAGCCCAAGGGACGACTGAAAACCACCCCATTGGCATCCATTCCAGCAGATAAAGAGGAAAAGTTTTTGACAGTTCCAACGTACTCCCACCTATCCTTTCATAGAAGTATGGGATAGTGGAATATAATCACTTTTTTACATAGCTGTCAAACTACGCTTTGGCTATAACCTGGTCGATCAATCCGTACGCCACCGACTCTTCCGCACTCATCCAAAAGTCACGATCGGCATCTTTTTCGATCTTTGCCATCTTCTGGCCGGTATTCTTCGCCAAAATTTCATTAAGACGCTGCTTCAGGAACAATCCTTCCCGAAGCGTAATTTCCTGGTCAGTAATTTTTCCCTGCGTACCGCTGCTTGGCTGGTGAATCATAATACGGCTGTTCGGCAGTGCGAATCGCTTCCCCTTCGTTCCGCTGCTCAAAAGAAATGCGCCCATACTTGCCTGCAATCCAATGCCAATTGTCACGACGTCGGGGCTGATATACTGCATTGTGTCGTAAATAGCCAGGCCGTCATATACACTACCGCCAGGACTGTTGATATATAGCTTAATATCTTTTTTTGGGTCTTCATACGCAAGGTGAAGTAGCTGTGCGACGACGATATTCGCCGTGTGCTCATTGACATCTTCACCGAGAAAGATGATTCGCTCGTTCAAAAGGCGTGAGTAAATATCAAATGCGCGCTCCCCTTCGTGCGTCCGTTCTATTACGGTTGGGACAAGATAATTGGATGGCTTATTCATAACTTCAGTATAACAATTATTTAGCACTCGCGCAACGTGAGTGCTAGGGAGCCTTCTTGATTTTTTACAGAACTATAGTACAATAGCAGTTATCTTGTTCGTTCACATTAGGAGTTCGATGAAAAAGAATGCGCTTGACTATCCCGACATCCGGATCAATCTTATGGTCGGCTGCATTGGCATCGTAACGATACTGCTCGCCAACCTGCTACTGATCGCCGTCGCATACCTCCCGGGCGTCGTCACCGTATCGACTCACTCGAAAACCGCCGGCATATTGGTGCTGCTTTGCCTAGCGATCCTCGCTGTCGCCGTACAGTGCAACGGCCTACTCATGGCCGCAATGTTTCTATTCGGCAAGCCATTCCGCGAAAGGATATATCATTTTCTGTGCCGCGGAAATCTCCGAATCCTATTGTT
>JALRDG010000136.1 GCA_023257055.1 Candidatus Saccharimonadia bacterium
AGGCACCAATGTGGTCGAGGTGACCGTGCGTAAAGACGATGGCACGAACCTTGTGCTTATTTTCTTCGAGGTATGTAATGTCAGGCGTAATGTAATTGATACCTGGGTAGTCTGAGCCCGGGAAGAGAAATCCACAGTCAATCACAATGATGTCATTGTCGTATTCAATAGCCATCATGTTCTTGCCGATGCCCATTTCGCCAAGACCGCCAATTGGAATGACTCGCAAGACTGGGCGGTTGCCGCGTGGCTTCTTTGGCTGGTCAGCTAGGCTGAACTGGCGGCCACGATAGCCGTTATAAATCGACTTGTTCACCGGCACGTTAATAATGTGTTGGCTGGCACGTACGTTCACGTTTTCGCTGGTACGGCGCTGTGCACGGAATACTTCGCCTTTTCGAGTGGTTGTATTGTTCAATACCGTGTTATTTGATTTTTGTTGTCGCTGACCTTGCGGCCGCTTACTATTATCGTCACCTTGTGGCGTAGAGAGTCTTCGTTGACCCATATAGTATGTTTCTCCTTTTTATTATCCAAATAATAATTACAAATATCAGTACAAGAGTGAGGAATTTGGCTGTCATGTATCAGTATTTCCCCTCTGTAAGTACTCTTATTGTAGCAAAAGACTCTTGCGTCGTCAATTTTGCATGCAGATTCGCTTTTCGCCCTTTGCCCTATTGTTCGAAGTGCACCAGTCTAAGAGCTTAACGAGTGACGGCGTCGAGCGCCATATCGAGGCCATGTTGCCAGGCGTCATGCCCCAGTTGTAAGTCACGCAAATCGGTATACAATCCAGGGCGAAGTGCATTGATCGTACGAGCAAACGAACGGAATCCTTCCAATCGTACTGAATCTTTCAGGCTATAGGTGGCCAACGCCGATCGGATCAGCGCGTCTTTCGGTGCAATCCCCTTCTGTTCTGCACCCCAAGCCAAAACCTCGAGAGCATAGGCGTCCGGCCCGACGCAAATAGGCACGCCGGTATCGACATTATGCTCGCGATACTGCACCGGCAACTCCGCCGTTGGCGTATCCGTGATACTTACCAGCGCATCTTTTGTGCGGTCATAACCCCTTGCGTACAGCCCGGCGACAAACTCAGCAACACCTTCCGAATAAAATGCACCACGCCGAATGTCACGCACGTCCGTGTTGAAGCCTTGGCGCTGATGTGTGATCCATTCATTTGTATCGTAATCATACTGTTGGTAATAATTACGACCAAGATATTCAGCCGAGTGAGTTAATTCATGCGCCAGCGTCTTGCCAATCGCCCGTGGCATCGCTTGCGTTCGTGCCATTTCGACCACCGGCTTGCGTATGTATATCCCGTATGGCCTATCGTAAACGGCCTGGGTGTATATCCCGTCTTTGTCCCATGGAAATAATTTCTCAACCACATCAGGGTTTTCCGTATCGACAATAGTAATACTGGTGCGCTTTGCCGCGACAAGCCCAAGCGAGCGAACAAGTTTGCGAGCCTGTCGCTCCTGATTGCGAAACCACAGCGGCTTCTCTACCTCATTCTCTTTGATTAGCTGCCAGCCTTCCCGGGCATGCTCATCAAATGACGCATTTAGCTCCGCCGTATCTTTGGCGTGCTGCTTTTTGTCTATGCCGTTGCGCACCGAATTACCGTGCGTATCACAGAGAACCGGCCGATAGGTTGCTGCTTTCATGATATCGGTTACTATACAAACTGCTGAACTATCTCACAAGCATAAGCTGTTCGCTTACGCGAGGATGCTTTGCAGTTCTTCACTGTACTGTATCGTATCGACAACCTGCCCGTTCTGAATATAGGTGAGTTCGGGTGAGTCAGCCGAAAACGCCTCAGCAATAGGCGCATGCACCGCACCAAGCACGGCCGTAAGCTGCCGGTCATCGTATTCGGCCTGTAACTGCGTCAGCTGACGAGCCACTAATGCCTCACGAGCGGCGTTTGCCTGTTGAAATGTCGTCGCATATCGTTCACGAGCCAGATTACGAATAATATCACCTGCTTCTGGGTCACTTGTAATTGCCCGGTAAGCTAGCCGTGCTTTCTTGGCGGCCTGAACCGCCGCATATTCTGGCGTTCCGTCACCTGCATCGATGTATCGTACAACCGTGTCACTGCCGCGCAGTGCTTGCGCCAACTTACCATCGAAACCATGCAGTTCCGATGCTTCAATCGTATCCTCACCGGCAATATAGGCATTAATCGTAGCCTCCGACGCAGTACGCGCCGCCGGGCTGCCGCCAAGAGTTTCTATCGCGACAACCGATGGACCGTCTGTCGGCAACGCCCCAATAATAGCATCGTAATTTTCCGGTGTATGTTCACAAAGGACAAATGAAATGCTTCTCTGCTCGTGATTTTGTTCAGGATTCTTTGGCAATACTTCCGACATGACTATTCCTTTGTGGATGTTGCAGGAAAGAACGGCACGCTATCACGTATCTCTGCTTCAAGAGTCATACCGAGAATGATCCGAATCAAGACGATTCCGGCAAGGATTGCCACGCCTTCGAGCGTTAAGTCACCGGTAACCGTACGGATAATATCCCCTGCTACTAAAAACTCCAGCCCAATTAAGACGCTACGTGCCAGGCTATGGCGGTAAAAGCGAAACAATCCATGATGACGATTATCTTTTTCGATTAGACGACGCGCTGCCGCCCACGTAGCAGCTATGAACCCGATAATAATCGCTAGGACACCGATGATTTCGATCGTCTGGCCTATGAATTGGATGATTTCAGTAATGGATTGTTGCATGTATTTGTGTTGTTACGTTTTTACCATATTAGCATAAATGAACACAAAAGTCAATATGGTTATGCTTCACGCAAAAAAATGACCAGGAAGGCATTCGTGATTTCTCACGGAAGCCTCCCTGGTCAGTAACCGTGCCCTACGGGCACGTGTGCCATTGTTCGAATACAAAATCTCCCTGAACAAGAGGATCGAGCGGCTGGAAATCCGTCACGGTATAATCGAAGTTACCGAGATTAGACCAGAGTCGGAAGGCGTTGCCGTTGATGTAATATGTCACATCGTAGTACTCGCCTACCTTGGGCTCTATGCCTTCGGCTACCTCGGAAGAGAGCACGTACGGCTCGTCACTTTGACCCAAGTACAGCACGGTGTCGCCTGATGGCCACCGCGTATCGACACCACACACTACCTTGTCTGAAGTCCAGCGCGTGGCCTGGTCGTCACTCTGCATGATCGCAGTAGAGATTGCCGTAGCGACAAGGATACAGCCTGCGACTCCTGCCAGCGCAAGGAGCACAGGAAGAATGTAATCCAACAGTTTCGACGTTAATACATTTCGCATGCATCTCATCCTGTTTGTAGTCGTAGCATTTTTGAAGGTGCTTTCGCAGGAATTTCCGTGTGCTATAACACTACGGAGTCATCATTATGCTCAGTAGAAGAGCGACAACGAACGCCATCCCAAGTACGAATAACACCAGTTGCTTGCTTGCAGGACCTTCCGGCTCAGATGACATCTTTAACCCCTTCACTTGAACGGCAACACGAACAAAACTATACTATACATATATAGTATAGTTTTGTCAATTAGCAGCAAGCAGTTGTTTGACGCCGAGAAAATCATCTACCAGCGTCTGTCGCATCGAGCCGTTATAGAGTGCTGCTGCCGGATGATACAGCGGCATAATCAGCCACTCTTTCTCGCTGCCATCATGCACAATAACCTTTTTTCGTACAGCGTGGCCATGAACCTGGCCAATCTTTGCGCTTGGCAGAAAAAATTCCATACTATGTCGCCCGAGTGTGACGATAACCTTCGGGTCGATGACCTCTAGCTGCCGGGCTAAGAATGGCCAGAATGCCTGCTTCTCTTCTGGCTTTGGGTCGCGATTGTTTGGTGGCCGGTATTTGACGATGTTAGTTATGTAGATATCACTCCGCTGCAAGCCTGCCTGCGCCAGCATTTCATCGAGAAACTTCCCACTTGCGCCAACGAAAGGTAGCCCTTGTTCGTCTTCGTTCTTGCCGGGCGCTTCACCAATAAACACGATATCGGCATTTGCGTTACCGTCGCCCATTACTAATTGCGTAGCTGATTCCGCCAGCTCTGGGCAAATGTTTTGCTCAATAATATCGTTGGCAATTGCGGTAAGTTTGGCTTGCTTCTCCATTCCTTCACTATACCGAACCTTCATGCAAGATAAAAGCTCAGGATAGTGCCCGTGCAATGGTGTATGAGACCGCTGCACGGGCATGCTCTTTCGAGGACGAGCAGCCCTATCTGGTGAAATTACCGACGACGCCAGCGAGCGGCCTGCCCCTTCGCCCACGGCGGAGGAACGGTCGGCATATCTGCGGCAGCATCTGCCTTGCGGCCGAGCCCCTTTTTGCGCTTGTCGACACGCTTGATCAAGTCTTGGTCTTCCACCCAGCCGCTGACGTATTTATTGCCAGCAAGCCTAACGGACACCCACAGCTTGATGCCGTGATCGAGAGTCGGGAATGAGTGCTTCTTGCCATAATCGGCAGCGAACTGCTCAAAAACAGACAGAGACACCTCAATGGCGCCAGTAGGCGTTTTCACTCCATCGACATCGCTGTAGAAGTATCGAACGTCGTATTCTCTCTCCCCCTTTCGGGTCTGCAGAGTGAGCTTCTCAGGTGCGAGGTCATCATCCTCAAGAACATAGTCATCGAGGTTGAGTTTCAGATCGATCAGCCAGACGTTGCGAAGCGTCGTTGCACCACCCAAGGCTTTGCGGTAAAATGCGCGCAAATCCTCTTCGGTCATCTCAGCCCCCAAGATACCACCAGAGCGGATCGTGAAGATTTCGATCTGGCGAAGCACCTCTCGGTTGTGTTCGGCGAGCTCTGGGTAGAGCGTGCCATTTACTAGACCATCGACAAGAAGCTCGGTCGGGTCGGTAGATTCGAGACGGTCGATTTCCTTCTCGAAGGCCCGGACGTGCCCGAACGCAGTATCGTACGACACAGACACCCAATGACCGGTCATATCTCGTACGCTACGTGTCGCCTGATTAAGCAAGTCCATCGCGCGAGTCGCAGGACGACCGTCACGCATCTGCACCTCAAGTCTTTCCATGAGAGTGTTGAGCTTTTCGTTAAGCTCCCTCTGCTGGACGTACTTTATCGTGCGCGTACGCAGCTGTTCAAAAGAATCGTCAGCCCATACGGTAAGCAGCTCTTCGGCCCCTTGCATCACATGCACCTGCCGCACCTTTTGCACATTGTGCGTCGGATTCGGCAAATCATGCAGCTTGGCAATGTCGTCGAGCTGAATGGTCAGGTCGGCGACAAGAGTGTTGTCGTAGTAGCCGCCCGTGTCGTAGGTGACACGCACCGTAACGCCGCAGTAAGTGAACTCTTCGGGATCGGGCACGGTGATGGTCTCGCGCGTGAATCGCTGACCCCAATCGGCATGTCCATAAGAAGGACCTGCGTCGTAATTCCTGTACGGGAAGTCGAACAGATCATCAAATCCAGAGTACGTCCGCCTGGTGCGCGCCGATTCATATCCGCGACTGCGATCGTAATCACCCCGTTTTGTTGGACTCGACAGAATGTCATGTGCGTGCGTAACGCGCTTGAATTCCTCTTCTGCCTCTGGAGCCGGGTTGTGGTCCGGATGCAGCTCGCGAGCCTTCTTGCGATAGGCCTTTTTGATTTCCTCATCGGAAGCCGTGCTGGCAACGCCGAGGACTTCGTAATGATCGATGGTACCCTGAGACATAACTATCTCCTTGGTAGAGAGTCGATAATTTCAGATGGAAAAGAGCGATATACTACTATATTTGCTAATATTTTACCATAAAAGCTTTAAAAAGTAAATACAGCCCACTATGGGGCTGTATTTTTAACGTTTCTTTGATTTCTTGTTCATTCGCCGCGTAATCGCACTAATAACAAGTGGTGCTAAACTAATTAGAATTTTCTGCACCCGTGGGTTTTTGAGTAATCGTACGAGTTGTATCATATTCATAGTATACCTGCTTGCGCCCGGCAGTTACGTAAGATAGCTTACTAAAACGCAACCAGTGCCTCTCCTACAGTGAAAACCACCCGTACGTATACGGGTGGTAATCGACAAATCACTGAGTGACTGCACTCTACGCTAGCTCTGGTCCCACATCGTGACGACGACAATTTCATCGTCAGGGATATCGAGCTTGGGAACCTTCAGCTGTTCGTGCGGAAAGTCGCCAGCCCGCAAGCGATACACCATCGGATACCCAGAGGCGTTGACTGTTTCGATGGCTGCCTTTTCGACAGGTTCGATCAAGCCACAATTCGACGTTGGTTCGATGTAACAAATCACTTCACCACCCTCTACGGACGGATACCCCTTGTTCACTTTCGTCGCACCGCGATAGACCGTCAAGTCCCAACCGAGCATTTTGTGTCACTCCTTCGATGTCAATGTATGCCAAGGTATCTCGGCAAGTTATATTTTGCACTGAATCGTAAGTATTGTCAATTGTCGCTCGAGCGTAAATACTCCAACAGTGTAAATTGACTACTCTAAATAATGAATGTATAATATTTATATTTGCCACGCCTGCCGGCCGGCAAAAGCACCTTGCATTGTCTCGGCAGACCAAACATCCATTCGATTGATGGCGCAAACGAAAGGCACTACGATGTCGGAACACCCCTACGTCGAACGTAAGCTCAATACTGCATTCGACAAACTGGAGGCTGCGGCTCGCAAGGCCGTTGAGCGGATTGATTTCGCAAACCACCCACAGCAGATCATGATTGATCTTGATGATGGCCACGGACAGCGACCTGTCGTGCCGCTTTCCCACCGTCCGGTCTCTTTGCCCGTGCAAGGAAAAGGCTTCGATGTCAGTCATATCGAACACAGGGACCTCTTCTGCTACGTCGACCCACAGGGAGAAATTCTCGGGTTCGACCGGTTCGCAGTCGAGTCGCTTCACTACCTTCGTGCCGACGGCAACATCGGGAGTACAGACTGGCGAAAAATTTCGCGCAAAGCGTACCTCAACACCGTGCTCAGTAAGATCGAGCGCAGCAAGCATGCAACATATGACCTGGTTCGCGTCGACAAGTATTTCATGAAGAGCATCATTTCGCCCATCAGCGAGTTGACGAAGCTCTGTAAGCAACTTCGTCCGTCCTAGAGGAATTTGGCCAACCCGAAACAAAAACCCCTCAGTCGCACCATGCGACCGAGGGGTTTTTCCTATTTTGAGAGACCTTTTATTCTTCGATATCTTTTATTGAGAGGCTCAGACGTCCACGCTCATCGATACCGGTCAGCTTAACTTTGATAATTTGGCCTTCAGACAGTACATCAGTCACATTTTCGACACGTTCGTTCGAAAGCTGTGAAATATGCAGCATGCCATCAATACCCGGCAGAACGTTCACGAATGCACCGAAATCTTTGATCGTCACGACTTTACCTTCGTAGATACGACCAACTTCTGGCTCTTCAGTGAGACTCTTAATCCAATTGATTGCTTTCTCGATATTGGTCGTATCGCTCGCAGCAACCGTAATCAAACCATCTTCTTTGATATCGATCTGGGCGCCAGTTTCAGCCGTAATCTTGTTGATCACTTCCCCACCCTTACCAATGACCGCACCAATCTTATCTGGATTGATTTTAATTTTCTCGATGCGCGGTGCATACGGACTAAGACTCAGTCGAGGCGTTGCGATCGTTGATAGCATGTGATTCAAAATATGTGCGCGGCCAGCTTTCGACTTTTGAAGAGCTTCCGCCAGAATTTCTACTGGCAAACCATGCACTTTCATATCCATCTGGACGGCCGTGATACCTTTTTCGGTACCTGTCACCTTAAAGTCCATGTCGCCCGCAAAGTCTTCGGCGTCGGCAATATCCGACAGAACATATGGCGTCCCATTATCCATCATAAGACCCATCGCGATACCACTGACCGGTCGTGTAATTGGCACGCCGGCATCCATCAATGCCAGGCAACTTGAGCAGGTTGCTGCCATAGACGTCGAACCGTTCTGACTCATGATTTCCGTCACACTACGAATAGCGTACGGGAAGTCTTCTTCTGACGGCAATACAGGAATTAAGGCGCGCTCAGCTAGGTAGCCGTGGCCAATTTCGCGACGACCAGGCGAACCAAGGCGGCGAACTTCACCAACTGTATAGCCTGGTGCATTGTAATGGTGCATATAGCGCCGTTCACCGTCGTTGACTTCCATCGTATCAATCATCTGCGCATAGCTCAGTGGCGCTAGCGTAACAATGTTTAACGCCTGCGTTACGCCACGGGTAAAGACACTCGAGCCGTGCGTACGTGGCAACAAGCCAATTTCGCTACTCAGCGGACGGATTTCATCCAGTGCACGGCCATCCGGACGCGTACCGT